>JBCBLJ010000102.1:0-15129 GCA_038520195.1 Planctomycetota bacterium | reverse complement strand
GGGCAGTCCCGACTCATCGATCGTCTTACCGATAAAGTCCGAACCTTCTGGAACATGAATCTCTGCGACTCCGTACCCGCGACTGACGGTGAGTCGCTGCCGAATGTCGATGTCGGAGAGATTCATGTTCCAGAAGGTTCGGACTTTATCGGTAAGACGATCGATGAGTCGGGACTGCCCGAACAAGACATCAACGTTTTGACGCTCTATCGGGGCACGACGGTGATTCCCAACCCAAGGCTCAAGCGAAAACTGGAGCCAGGAGATCGGTTGCTGTGTTTCGGCAAGCTCGAGGCGATGAGAGGGATGATCCCCGAGAAGACACGCCGCCGTCGTCGGCCGAAGTTGCAACAACTCGAGACCGATGTGCCGACATCTCAGCCGCTTCCGTAGCACGGGATCAACCCGTATGGGCGGCGACGAAACGATGGTCCCGGCCGCCCAGTAGCGAGGTTCGTGAGTGATCCGTTCGCAGCGTTTTAGGCAACGAGCGCGTCGACCTTGTCGGCGATCAACTGCTCAAGCTTGCGAATGTCAGCGGCGAAACGGCGGATGCCATCGGCCGTCTTCTCGGTCGCCATCGCGTCCTCGTTGAACTCGAAGCGGAAGGAGTTTTCGCTCAAGTCGAAACGTTCGATGTCGCTGCCGCGCGCAGCTGCCTCATCCAGTTTCTTTTGGATCGGGTCGTTCGACGCCTGCAACTCCGCCAGCAATTTCGGACTGATCGTCAGCAGATCGCAACCAGCCAGCTCGGTGATTTGGCCGACGTTTCGGAAGCTGGCGCCCATCACCTCGGTCTTGTAGTCGAATTTCTTATAGTACTCATAGATCTGCTGAACCGATTGAACGCCCGGGTCCTCCGCGCCGCTGTATTCTTGTCCGGTCGAAGCCTTAAACCAGTCATAGATGCGGCCGACAAACGGCGAAATCAATTGAACGTTTGCTTCCGCACACGCGACGGCCTGCGGCAGCGAAAACAGCAGCGTCAGGTTGCAGTGAATGCCTTCTTTTTCGAGCATTTCGGCGGCTTTGATGCCTTCCCAAGTGGAAGCGATTTTGATCAGGACGCGGTCGCGCTCGATGCCTTCGGCGGCATAGAGATCGATCAGTCGCTTCGCCAAGTTGATCGTGCTTTGAGTGTCGAATGACAGTCGAGCGTCGACTTCGGTGGACACTCTGCCGGGGACGATGTCGAGAATCTCTTTACCGAACAGAATCAACACGCGATTGATGATCGCGTCGATTCGCTCCTGACCGGAAACAGAGCCGCCGGCGTGTTCCTCAACCGCCTTTTCGATCAGGTAGCTGTATTGAGGTTGACCCGACGCGGCGAGGATCAAAGACGGGTTGGTGGTCGCATCTTGTGGAGCGAACTCCCGCATCGACTCGAAATCGCCCGTGTCGGCGACCACGGTCGTGAATTGCTTGAGTTGGTCGAGTTGGTTCATTGCGGTACTCCTGAAACGCTCCGCGTGAGGTTTGGGTCAAAATCCGACGCTCTAGATTAGGTTAACCACAGGAGCCGGTGAGCGCGTTGGCTGGCATCCCGCACCGGATTCTTGACATCCCGCCGTGTTTGGGCCAGTGCCCTCGCGCGAATGTTTGGTGAGGATTGCGAGGATATGCTTTCCGGCTAGAGAAACTGAGGGACGAATAAGATCAGCAAAGCGAAAATCTCAACCGCCAACAAGGCTCCGTAAACTTGGGCAGCCGCGAGGAACCGAGGCCGTGCGTCCCGAAGTCGAGGCACATGGTGAGAGTCAGTGCGGCGACAGGATTCGATTAACCGGTCGCATTCCCGCACTTGGTGAATGAATACCAGTGTGTAGACGGTCGGACCCAGCAGTCCCAGGAAGGCCAAGCCGATGATCGAAAGGCCCACGCGATCGGCGTGCTTGACCAACCGATTCACTTCAGTGTCCAGACTCTCCGGTGCGACATCGGACAACTCCGTGGTCGCGGCGTACGGGTTTTGACTGTCGGTCGGCGAATCCATGACGGGGACTTCGGCGAAGCTCAATCGGTGAGAGAACGGAGCGCTTGTTTGACCGCCGAAGCCGAGATCGCGACACGCATCCCGTGTTCTTGGAACTGGAAGCTCGGAAAATGATGACCCCGAAAGGCGGAACGGGTCTGCGACTTTCGTTGCCACCAGCTTCCGCCGCGGTAGACACGTCTGAGTCCCGTTTCCGGCCCGGTGGGATTGCTCGAGGGATCAAGCTCGTTCGCGTAGTACGCTTCGTCATAGTAATCAAAACACCATTCGAAGACGTTACCGTGGATGTCATGCAATCCGAGCGCGTTGGGTGAGAGTGTGCCGACCGGTGAAGGACGTCGTGGCGAGTTGCCGACCCAATAGGCATGTTGCTTTAGTCCGTCTTTTTCGCCGCAGGACCAACGAGTCACCGTTGCCGCGCGACAGGCAAATTCCCACTCGGCTTCCGTCGGTAGGCGGTACCCGGTTCCCGTCATCCGAAACTCTTCGCCGTCCTTGTGGTAATTGATGGGATGCTTTTCCAGCTGACTCAATTGCTGACAAAAACCGATGGCATCAATCCAGCTAACACTTTCCACGGGCAAGGAGTCGCAGTCTACATCTTGGATCCACTTGTCACCCCCGCCGGACGGTTGGAAATAAGAAGGGTTTCCCCCGGTGACGCTTCGATATTGAGCCTGTGTCACTTCGTGGCGGCCCAGGTAAAACGGCTCAGTGATCTGAACAACGTGTTGTGGTCCTTCGGACCGATAGCGGTCCCACATCGGCTCACGCCCGTCTCCAGCGATTTCCTCGTCGATGATTTCCTGCGTCGAACCCATCAGGTACTCGCCCGGCGGGATCAGGCAAAACTCCATTCCAACGGAGTTGGTCCATCGGGGCGGAACACCCAGGTGTTGCGCCCAAGCTTCTTGCGTGCCCACGACATCGGCGGCGCGTAGCTCGGCCCGCATCGGACTTGGTGTCAGACGCGTCGTAATCAGCTTCCGAATCTCCTTTTGCGTGAGCGTTCGATCAAAGAGCGCGATCTCATCCAATTCGATCGCGCTTATACTGTCGTCGCCGCCGATTTCGAGTGGCTTGGTGAAATCGATCAGTTTCTTGTCGAACGATTGATCAAGGCTTCCGTCGATGTACAGCGAGCTTGAATCGTCTTCATTGACAATCGCGATGTGGTGCCAGGCCCGAGTGGCGAACGAGACTTTCGAAGTCAATGTTGAGGATTCGCCTTCGGGCGATGGTACGCGAAAGATCAGATGGCCCGGGAAGGCAGACTGGCCGCACCCAAATCGCGTCTCAAAGCCGGTCGTGTCTCCCTGACCAAGAAAACGCTTTGAGTCGGGGCCCTCTTTCTTGCCACGAAACCAGAACGAGATGGTTGCTGCCGCGGCCGTCCGGGACGATTGGATCACAAGCGGATGCTTGAGTCTCGTCACTTCGAGTGAGTGAGGCCCACCGGCGGGCGCCCGTTCTTTTGAAATTGCCCCTTCAGTACCAGACAGGTTGAGATGTAGTCCCCCGCCGGACCGATCCAGCAAGCGCGAACTGTCCGACGTCACCGGCCAATACCCGACGAGGCTGGTTGTCAGATCCCAAAGTGATTGATCGTGGGTTTCCCCGACTGCCGGATTGGGTTCCGAGGAGTCGGCGGCGGACGGATTAGCAAACGGCGCCGGGCGCGTTTCCTTTCGTCGAAACCGATCACTCAGTCCAAGCCAACCCATCGCGGCTGCGATCAACGCGACGGCCGCAAACCCCCAAAGACTTCGGCGTCGGTCCGGTCCATCAGCCAACGTCGCGGGCGCGACCACGGTCAGATGGTTCAGGCTCGTGTCGAGCGGAGTTCGAGGCAATCGATGAAAGAGATTCTCCAGTTGGTGTCCGGCGCAATAGGGTTCGAGATCCTGTGCGATGCGTGCGGCAGAGTCCGGACGAAGCTCGGGGTCTCCCTGTAGCAGTTCATCGATCAATTCGACGAGCCCACGCGGTAGATCGGGTCGCCGCGTGGCGATCGATGGCAACGGTTCCTCCGTCCTCCGCAAGAGCTTTTGCATCGGGGTCAATTCGGATTGAGTTTCATCTGTGGAAGAGACATCGCACATCAATCGATTGACGGTCGCGCCCAACGCGTAAAGATCGGCTCGGTGATCGACCGTGTGGCTGTTCAGGCACTGTTCGGGTGCCATGTATTGGAACGTGCCGACGACCTGGTCACTCCGAGTGAGTTCATCGGTCCGATCGGTTTCATTTCGAAATAACGCCAGTCCGAAATCCAAGACCTTCACTCTTGGTTTGCCGTCGCCGTCAATGCTGAGCATGAGGTTCGATGGTTTGATATCCCGGTGAACCATTCCAATCTCATGTGCGGCGGCGAGGGCGATCGCGGTTTGCCGAGTCAATTCGCAGGCGTCAGCAATTTCGAGTGCCCCCTCGTACCTGCGGATCTCTGCGAAGCTGATTCCGTCAACGAACTCCATCGCCAAAAAATGCACACCGTCTCGCACGCCGGCGTCGCTGGCGGTCACGATGTTGGGATGTTCGATCCGACCGAGGGCACGCATTTCACGTTGAAAACGCTTTGCCGTATGAGTCTTCCGCGCGGACGCGGTGCCGAGCACTTTGAGCGCGACGACACGTCCCAACCGATCGTGTCTCGCCTTGAAGACGCGCCCCATGCCTCCTTGGCCGATAAAGCCGAGCAGTTGATAGGGGCCCACTTTGGAGCGATTGGCGTTCGGGTGCGAACGCTCTTCGGTGTCGCGCGAGCCGTCGCCACGTGTGTCGGCGAAGGCTTGGACGCGTGCGAGCGCGCGGCCGCAGTGGCTTTCGGCTTCGTAGTCATCGCCAGCCCACTCAGCGAGCCCGCGGAGCAATGACTCTTCGGCTTGATAGTCGTTCGCGCCGTCCGCTGGGTTTTCCGATGTCTGTGGTTCCACTGATCGCATGGCCTAGTCCCCATCGGGCAATTCTTCGCGAAGTCGCGAGAGGACCCGGTACTTGGCTTGGCGTACAGCAGCGGCCGTCATCGCGAGATCGCGTCCGACGTCGGTGGCGCTCTCGCCCTCAACGGTGGTCCGCCAGAATGACTGCCATGTCGATTCTTCGAAGTCATTTCGAATGGAACGGAGAACGCGCATCAACAGTGCCTTGTCACCATCCGGATCGGGTGGCGGCGTATCGGAACGTAATAGATCCGGGACTTCACCGAGCTGACGATGCGCGGTCGATCCGCCAAGCGGTACATCTCGCTTTCGGTGGCGTTCGAAGTGTTGGAGAATCACGTTCCGCGTGATCCCCCACATCCAACCGCGAAACGAGCCGCCTTTGACATGGGATGTTCGGTAGTCCGGAATCCGGCGAGCGATGACCCGAAAAACCTCCTGGGTCACGTCCTCGGCGTCGGCGGGCTGAAGCGATGTCTTTCGCGCCCAACGATAAACCAACGGCGTGTAGAGTTCGGCGAAGCGATTCCAGGCCTCCGGCCTCGATGCGTTGAGCTGTCGAAGCAACTCGCTGGAAGTGGATTCGGACGAAAAGCCCGGTTTGGAAAGTTCATTCAGCATTTTGATTTCCGCCGCTCGTCGGGATAGCTGTGCCTTGTTCGTTTAGATGTTTTGCCCGCCATGCCTGAGTCTCGTCCGCACCGCGTCGCTGGAGCAATGAAATGATGCATGAGAAAGACCGCTCGATCAGTTCGTCCGCGACTCGGCGGCAGTGGATGTTGTGTCGATCCTTCAGCAGCCCTTTGTTTGCGCTAATGGCTAACTCTTCGGCACGTTGATCATCGCCAGAAGCGACAAGTATTTCGGCAAGCTGCAATCGGGCTTCGGCCCTCTGCCAGACGGCCTGATCGTGCATCACTTCGAGACCACGCTCGAGTGTCTCACGCGCTTCATCAACCCGGTCCGCCTGCGAAAGCGCCGCGGCATAATCCGCCATCAAAGTACCTCGTTGCACTGGGTGATCGCTCAGCCGCTCGATCAATTCGGGTGCTTGACGGAGAATCGATTCCGTTTGCCCACTCCATCGTAAAGACGAGAGAACTAAGACGCGCGCCGAGAGGGCTTTGGTCGACTCAGGAGCGTCCACTGCACTCCATCGTGCCTCGAGCTCCGTGAGAGCTTGTCTCTCTTTTTCGCCTTGATCGGTCCGCCGATAATGCGAAGCCAGTTCCCCTAAGGTCTCCAACGTATAGCGATGCTTCGCCCCGAGGGAATCAACTTGGTCCTGGAACAGCTTGCGGATCGTCTTTTCGATGGTCGCAAAATCCTGCCCGAGTGCTTCATCGACGCGCGCAAGCATCAGTTTGGTGCGGACCGTTTGGTGGTGTTTCGGTCCGATCGTGCCGTCGTAGGTGGCAACGAGTTGTCGAAGCGGCTTGTGGACGGACTCAAACTGGCCCTGCCGAACTTGCCCGCGGAGCAGTTTGTAGCGGTTCCTCAACACGTCGACATGTTCGGCGGAACGCGTTCGCATCAAATCCTCGATGTTCCGCCCTAGCAGACTCTCCGCCTCGGTGAATCGTCGTTTTTGCTGATACAGAGTCGCCAGCATCTCTCGAGACCGAATCGATCCGTAGTGTCGCTCACCAAACACTCGCACGCGCACTTCAAGCGTCGACTCCAGCAGATCGATTGCTTCTTCGATCCGACCGGACTGTTGGTAGACGGTGGTCAGGTTGTATTTCGAAAGCAGCGTCTTTCGATGTTCCGGCCCGAGTACGCGCTCGTTGTCGTCGACCAGTTTTTCGCGTTGGCGGATCGCTTCACTCAGTCGTCCAATGTTCGCGAGAGCCAGCAGGTAGTTATTCCTGGACGTCGAGGTGAATTCGTGAAACGGGCCCCGAATCGACGCGGCCAAGTCCCATGCTTCCTTCGACAGTTCCAGCGCACGCTTGGGGTCGCGACTCCACTGAATTTCTAGCAACCCAAGTTGGTTCAGCACCGACCACTCGAGCGTGTCAGGCGGTTCGTCACGCTTGCGACAGTTCTCGAGTGACTGGTTGTAGTAAGCCGCCGCAGCTTCGAGATCATTCGCTGCCGCGGCTCGATCCCCCGCGAATTTCGCGAGATAGGCGAGCGCCGCGTGGTCATCGCCGATGGTCTCGCGAACTTCGGTTGCCGCGCCGTCGAGTATCCCCGCATCATCAAGATCGGGATTCAGTTGGCCATAGAGTCGAGTCAGCTGACCCAACCACTTGCCAACGATGTTGCCGCGCCGGGCGGACGCGGGGATCGACGGATAGTCCTGCATCAGCAATCCGAAGCCATCAATCAACTTCTTTAACGCGGGTTCGGGTTCGCCGCGAAGCAATGCCAATCGCCCAAGTTGGCAATCCACATCCGCTTGAAGCCAAGAGTCTTGGTAGTTGCTGGAACAGATCTGATTGAACTGACGCAGCACAGTTTCCGCATCCTCGGTGCGACCGATTCGAGTCAGACCGGCGGCGAAACTCGGGAGTGAGTGCGCAAGCCCCGCAACGGCCGGCGGATCAATCCGACGTTGCAAGTCGATCAGGCGTTCGCCGCGCGCGACGACTTCTTCGAAACGCCCGAGCCACCGAAGACGCTCAAGCAAGATCGTTTCCCATCGCCGTACCTGATAGGTGTCCTCGCTGTCCGCGATGGTCCATCCTTCGATCAGTTTCACAAGGATGGCGTTGGCTTCCTTGGTGCGCTCCAGTCGATCCAAGTGAAAGTACAGCGACTGGAGCGCGCTCAGCGAAGAAGGATGATTCTCGCCCAGGCGGTCGACCAAGTCTTGATGGGTGTCGCGATAAATGTCGATCGACTCACCCAATCGTCCCAGAGACTGATAGACACGTCCGAGCAGGCGTTTGGAGCTGATCGTGTGTGGATGGTCCTTTCCCCGTGCCGTGGTTCTTCGGCGAATCAGCTCCTGCGACGCTTCGACGAGACCCTCCGTGTCGCCCAGCTTGCGGCGGGCGTCGATCAGCATGCCCTCAAGGCTGAGTGTCCGATGATGCTCGGCCCCAAAGACGTCCTTCGTCTCGTTAATTGCCGCCTGAGCGATGCGAAGGGCTTCCGCGGGACTTCCATGCTCTAGTTCGTAGTAGGCGAGTTGGTTCGCGAAAAGGAGAGTGTTGGGAGATTCGAGCCCCCACTCGCGTTGTCCGATGTCATAGCAAGACTTCACTTCCGCGATCGCATCGCGATAGCGCCCAACATCTCTCAATGCCTCGGCGTATTGCGAGCGGTGCGTTAAGTGATTGGGCGAGACGTCCTCACCTTGGGCCGCGATGAGTTTGGCGAAGGTCTCCAGCGCTTGGGCGTGGCGACCAAGGTTGCCTTGGTAAATTCCCAGGCTATTCATGGCGAGAAGTCGGCGCTCGTCGTCTTGGTCCAAGACTTCGTCAGCCAATCGGTGCGCCTGTTCGGCGTAAGCCAGCGCCTTGCGAGGGTTCTCGTCGAGGTGGTGTTCGGCCACGCCGAGACCAAAAAGGGATTCGAAAACGGCGACGTGATCTTCGAGGCGTTGTTGGATGGGAAGGGCCATCTCAAGGAGCGGCCGGGCTTTACCGTATTCACCCAAGCTGTTGTAAGTGATTGCGATGGTTTGAGCGACCTTGGCCTTTGTCAACGGCCGGTCCGCGAATCGATCTTCGAGTTCTTCCACCGCGTGATCCAAAACGTCGGCGACCGTGATCGAGATCCCTCGTTTAAACGGATCCGGGCTTTGAAGCGTCGTGACTAAGAAATTCGAAACTTCCTTCGCCTCATCTCGAGCCTGTTCGGATCCGGCGAGCGCATCGAGGGCTTCTTCTCGTGCCGTTTCGGCAGCGAGACGGTCGACGTTCGCTTTCGACTCGGAGTCTTGAGCCGCGATTCGATACGAGTTGACTAGGAGTGCCGCGAAGATCGACGTCACCGCGATCAACAGCGACGCGGCCAACGCCGAGGCGGCGATCGAACGGTGCCTTCGTAGCCAACGCCCCGAGCGTTCCACCATCGATTCGCGATTGGCCGCGACCGGTTCGTCTGCCAGCCAACGTTCCAAGTCTTCGGCGAGCGCCGAAGCGGTGGCGTATCGGTCGGTGGGTTCTTTCGCCATCGCCTGGAGACAGATCGCCTCAAGCGCTTTGGGGACCGAGGGTCGAACCACGCGTGGTCGGGTGAGATTCCCATCGATCACACATGCGATCGTTGCTTTGGTCGACAGGTCAGAGAATGGCGGCTTGCCAGTGATCAGGCAGTAGAGGGTTGCCCCGAGCGAGTAGATGTCGCTTCGTGCGGTCAACTCGCTGACCCGTCCTGCCGCCTGCTCGGGACTCATGTACATCGGCGTTCCGACGGCGGTCCCATCCATGGTCTGGTGCGCGTCGTCGCGGGCATGCGGCAACAATGTGTCTTCTTCGTGTCTCGTTTCGGGCTCGGTCGTGCCAAGTACTTTGGCCAACCCCCAATCGACGACGAGTGTCTCACCGTACTTGCCGAGCATAATGTTGCCGGGCTTTAGGTCGCGATGCAGGATGCCGCGACTGTGCGCATACTCGATCGCATGGCAGACGTCGAGAAACCGTCCGATCAACTTGCGAAACTCAAGTCCCAAATCGGATGGCTCCCGCTGAGCGTCCCGATAGTGTTGTTTGATCGCGTTTCCGAGACTCTCTCCACGGATCAAACGCATCGCGTAGTACGGTCGTCCGAAACTGTCTTTCCCGCAGCCGTAGACGGGGACGATCCCGGGGTGCTCAAGACTGCCGGTGACTTCGGCTTCCACCAGGAAACGATTGCGACATTCCGTCTGATCGGCATAACGTCCCTGAATCGTTTTCAGCGCGACTTCGCGGTTCAGTTCGTCATCCAATGCGACCGTGACTTCACCGAGGCCGCCTTTGGCGAGCGGTCGAACGACGTGATACCGCGAGAAGTCGCCGGTCGCCGTCTGCATCGTCTCCGCAGTGGCCGCCGATCGGACACGGTCCGCCAGCTTTCCAAGCGAGCCTAGCCCCGTCGAAGCCGCGAGGTCCTGCGACGTGTCGATCGTTTCTTCGTCGGCGGAACTCGAGCTTTCGCGCTTCGGATGGATTTGCAGGTTCGAATCGAGCGCACCGGTTTCGTCCGAGATGCCCTTGTTGTTCAGGAGCGGCGTGCCGATCGCCGTCGCCGCCAAATTCAAACTCCGATCGATGCTCTCGCCGTGGAGCCGAAGTTGTTCCTTGACGCGGGTCTCGATGAGCCGAGCGGTGTCTTCATCGATCACGCTGTCCCGCACAAACACGCGCTCGAGCGGTTGTGATTGGTCGTTCGCCCACGACCGCATCGCCGCGGCGAGCTGATCATTGCTCACCAAGTCCAGCTGGAGCGCGATGATGCCCGCAAGAAGGTTTCGATCGGATGAGTGCATCGAACGCGAAGGTGAGTCGACAATTGCGGATCCCCGCTGAAATCGTATCTGAATTGCCGCTGCGTTGTTTCAAAATTGAGGGAGATGAGTGTGAAGCCCTCCATCAATCTCACGACCAGAACGCATCTTCCCGCACCGAAAACGGCCGTCGCGATCAAGTTTTTCATTTTCGCGTAACGGCACGCTGAATAGCTGATGGGGATTGGTGTGCCGACTCTTCACGCGAGCGAGCGGATCTCGCCCGCGGCATTTTTTCGAGGGAGACGACACCGGTCGGTTGAGCTGGAACTCCGGGCATAGGCCGCTGCGAAAAAAGAATTTCGATTTTCGCGTTACGTCTCGCTGAATAAGTGAGGAACGCCTGTGCGCCCGCCCGTAACTCCTCTCACACCTCTGAATGACCAGCATGCCCTTCCCACTCCGACCTAAAACGCCCTCGCGCTCGCGACGGGTCGGTACCCGCCGGCGAACGGAACTCGCTCGAGCCATCGAAGCCTTGGAACAAAGGCAAATGCTCGCGGGTGACCTTGAGAACGATTCGACGCCTCGCTTGTGCGATCCTCAGAAGAACAATACCGCCACGGCGATTGATGGCTTTAAGGACAAGGCGATCCACCTTCATGACACCGCGGCCGTCTATCGAGAAACATCCGCCGCCTTGAAAGCGGTCGGCTACGGAGCGTCGCAGACGGTGGCCCCGCTGACGTTGTATTCGGTCACCGCGCCCGAGGGCGAGAGTGTCGGTGGACTGACCGACGCCGCGCAGGATCAACTTCTCTCCGTCCTCGACTCGCTCAACGAGGTCGCCGACGCGTTCGATCAAAATGCCGCGCTGACGACCGAGATTCCACTGCTCGGATCAAGTCTCAACGGTTTGCTCGGCTCGGACGCGGTCACCGATCCACAGCGCTGGGGTGACTTTCTTCGCATCGAATCCGCCGTTGGCGAATATTTCGGAAGATTCGATCCGACCAGTGAGTTCTTCGACGAGCAGAACGCGGGCATGTCGCCGACCGCATCGGGCTTGAGCGCGTTCATCGCTCAACGCTTTGACATCGGCAGCGAGCTGGGGCTCTCCGTCGGAGACAACACGCTGACTGTCGGTGTCGTTGATAGCCTGATCGACGACGAGTTGAAGTTCGATCTCTCGGTGACGGGAACGGTCACAAACGACGTGCCCTTCGAACTCGACTCCTTCAGCGCTGATTGGGATGCACTCGGCCTTTCGCTCAGCGCCGCCGGCAACATCGAATTCACGACGACGATCGACTTGGATGTCGCGTTCGGTTTGCGTGGGTTCTCAGACCCGACGTCCGCGGAGCCGTTCTTCGACCTTCAGCAATTTCAAGTTTCCGCCGGCATCGACGCCTCCGGGTCGACGGTCAACTATGGGCTTGGTCCGATCGATGGGACCGTCAATGCAACCACACTCACCGCAGATGCGACCGCGACCGTTTCCTTTGAGGACGGCGCGGCACCGCTAAGTCAGCGTGTTGAATTAGCCGCCACCACTGGTTTTGACTTGAGCTTGGGATTGCAGGGCGCTTATGGCCAAAACCCCAGTGTCACTTGGTCGGACACGAACCTTCTTGACGGCATTGATGCGCCGCAAATCGATGCCGCCGCCTTGATCAACGGACTCTCGGCGGCGCCGCTCATCAACGGCTTGCTTGATCTCGCTGAGTATTTGAATGAAGCGATTGAACCCGACGATTCGGTCGGCGGCGACTCGATCGCGAACACTAAGATTCCGTTGTTGAACCAAACCTTCGGTGAGTTACTGTCGTCGCCGGCGGAGTCTCGGTCGCTGTCGCCCATTGGTCTCGGCGCAATCACGATCGATGGCGGCTTGAAACGATTCACCGCTGATCTTGGCAGTGATGTTGCCGCCCAAGGCATCAAACTCGGTGACAGTGTCAAGTTTCTCACCGATAGCGGTGAACGATTTCCGGCAACCGTGGATGCGATCGACGGATCGACCGTGACGCTTGCCTATGACGCTTCGCGGAACGATGAACCCGGGGCGACCTCGGATCTGCAGTTTGAGATCGGTGGATCACTCGGCGATCAAATCAAAGCCGCGCTCGCGGGATTCGGAACGCGACTTCAGGCGAGCGACCCATCCGTTCCCAGTTTCGGCGAGGTTTTGAAGGTCCTCTCGGAGACAATGGGTTTTCTGCCGGGCAACATCGACTACGACCCGGCCACGGAGATCCTTCGCTTCACGCCCGAATTCACCCCGGTCGCACTGAAATATGAATCCACGCTCGACTTGAGTGAGCAAGTTCCCGGATTGGAGTTTGAAGCTTCGGGGGATTTCCTCGTCACCGCGACGCCAACGATTCGACTGCCTTTGGGAATCGATCTGACCGACAACACGATGTTTTTGATCGACGATGCTCTACCTGAAGTTTCGATCAACTTGTCGGCCGCCTTGGATGACCCTCGAGCGAGCGCCGCGCTCGGTTTTCTCGGGGTCGTCCTGAGCGAGGATTCCAGCATCACTCCAAACGGCGGCGTGACCTTTGCGACCGATCTCACACTCGACGTTGGCGTTGCCGACGATGGATCGCAGGTCACTCTCGGCGAGATCGCGTCAGACGTGCGAGCGTCATTCGAAGCCGGGCTCGCGAACGGTTCATTCGAGATCGATGGCGTGGAAATCACCCCCAACGTCGCCGGCACCACGATTCCCGGCAGGATCGAAATCTTCACGACCAGCGATGGCTCTACGCGTGGCGCTGCCACTTTCGAAGACTTCACCGAGCTGAAGACACTGTTTGACAAGATCGAAATCAACAATTCGATCGGTGAATTTGATGAACTGAACCCCGAAGACATCGCTTCGATGTTCATCGAGCTGGGTCAGTCCATCGGAACCCTTGGCGAGTCACTTGACGTGCCGGGTGGGATTCCATTCGTCGAGGAAGCCATCAGCAACGTTGCCAACTTTGCCGAAGTGACAACAGGCTTTGCCCGCAACCTCTATTTCCATCCCAAAGTCATCGCGGCCGAAGAAGTCTCCGTCACCGACGGCAGACTCTCCGAAGACGCAAGCTTCGTCGTGAACGTGGAAGGCGGTGTGCCCGTTGCGGTCACCGTGCCGAAGTCGGCGACCGATGACAACACATCGATTGACGACCTTGTCGACGACATCAATCACGCGATTGACCAGACCGATCTGTCTCGCGGCGTCGTTGCCGAACGACAGTCTCCGTTGAGCGCGTCCGAAATCGAGTCCATCACATCCGATGCCACCGAGTACACGTTCAATCTCGTTGCCGACTCGAATCTCTTTGAGCGTGGCAT
The DNA here is from genome assembly GCA_038520195.1 of Planctomycetota bacterium. Classification (GTDB taxonomy): domain Bacteria; phylum Planctomycetota; class Planctomycetia; order Pirellulales; family Pirellulaceae; genus Stieleria. Next base: position 1,457 of record JBCBLJ010000102.1, on the reverse strand, counting down.
CAAACCTGGGCATACCGTTGAGTACCTCGATACCAATGGAGACTACCAACACGCCATCGCCACCGCCGCAACACCGAGTTCGCTGACGATCGACATCGGCGCCGGCGTTGCGCCCGAGACCGGTGCCACACGAGAGCTGGCCCTTTTTGACCGGGCCGATGCCAACAAGATTGCGCTGAGGACGAGTGGTCAAATCACGGGGCTGACGCTCGGAGTCTCGACGGTTCAAATCACCGGCGATCAAGACTTGCCAGCTCAACTCGGTGAAGAAATCGCGTTGACCATCGAGTTGGATGGCACCAGCGCCGAAGTGGTTGTAATGCCCGACGACACGCAGTCGAGCCTTCGGCCCGCCGACTTGGTCGACATTCTCAACGCAAGATTCGCGGAAACAAACCTTGACGATCGGGGCGAACTCGATGCCTTTGTCCGAGCGGTCCTCGTCAATGACAAGCTCCGGCTTTCCGTCGTCGACTTCGGTGTCCAGGAATTCAGCGTCACCGGTGCCGGTCCGCTCGGATTGGGCGATGGGCAGATGGCCGACGCAAACACAGCGCGGAGCGAAATCGGATTCTCGGCCAGCCAATTCTCGGAGGCGGAGTTCCGCGCCAGCACGATCGCGGATCTGGTTCACGTCCTCAACGATGTCGTCGGACAGCAGTTCGCCGGTTCTTCGGTAGCGACCGACCTGGCGTACAACAACAACGGAACGCCGGGCACTACCGATGACGATTCGATTACGTTCAACGTTCTGCTTGGGGAGACGTTCAGCGAGTCGATCGATCTCGACTTCAGCGAAGGACTCGATGTCGGGTTCGCCGAACTCAATGTGGCCGGCGGTGCCGATGCGACGGTTACGGTGGCCGCGGGTATTCAGCTCGGTGTTGGAATCGATCTTAGCCCGCCCGGCTCGGACATCGATGTCGATGCGATGACCGCCTTGAGCAGCCTGGATGATGGCAACGGTACCGTTCTCAAGGTCGGCGTTCAGGGAAGTCCGATCCCATCGATCGGAAAAATCGACGGCGATGTGACGTTAGCGTTCGAAGTCTCCAGGTTTGACGCCGCCGGTCCCACGGCTGTTTCGGTCACCATCGACTCCGCTGATGACAACACCAGCCTGATCGATCTGGCGACCGAACTGACGGAGGCGCTGCGCGATGAGTTTGAGACCAACGCTGCTTTGGCGCTACCGATCCTCGACGACATTGTGCCCATCGAAGTCCAAGTCGACGACGGGACACTGGTTCTGATCGCCAACGAAGCATCCATCAACGGGATTCAGCTGGGCGCGGCGACCACACCCGCACTCGGTTTCGCGAGTGGCCAATTGAGTGATTTACCAGATCTGCTGATCACGCTGCGGGATGGAAGCGAGTACACGGCCAACCTCGATCGTACGAATAACCTTGGTGACATTCGTGACGTCCTGCAAGCTACCACGAGCAACGGTCTTT
>JBCBLJ010000947.1:0-3007 GCA_038520195.1 Planctomycetota bacterium | reverse complement strand
GTGGCGACGGTCTGGGCATCAGCCCGCGGCGGATCACCATCAGCACCGTGGGACTTCCGCCGGCGATCGATCGTCTGGCCAAGCACGGAGTCCCCTACAATCTGGCGGTCAGCCTGCACGCGCCCAACGAATCGCTTCGCAGTGAACTGGTGCCGGTCAACGAAAAAGTGGGGATCGACGCGGTGCTTGCCGCCGCGGATCGCTACTTTGAAGCCAACGGAAGACGCTTGACGTTTGAGTACGTTTTGCTCGGCGGCATCAACGACGCACCGGAGCATGCGCGGCAACTGGCAAGCTTGCTCCGCAAACGCACCGTGATGTTGAACGTGATCCCGTACAACCCCGTCGAAGGCTTGCCGTACGAGACACCGAGCAAGACGTCCATCGCGGAGTTTCGGCGCATCTTGGAGTCCTCGGGTGTGAACGTGATGTTCCGTCAAAAGAAGGGCGACGAGATCGATGCCGCGTGTGGTCAGCTGCGTCGCAATCGCAGAAGTTGATCGCTTCGACGGACCGCTGGGTGGTCGTCGAACCATCGACCGTCGTCTCGATCGCAAGGGTCCACCACGGATTAAACTGTGGCCAACATCACTCGCTCAGGATTTCCCGATGACCCGGTTTTTGCTCGGCCTGTCGTTTTGCTCTTTCCTTTCGATCCCGTCCTTGGTTTTTGCGGACGAGACAACGAACAAGCCCGAGGTCTGGGACCTCGAAGAACCTCCGGGCCCGGCGGCAGAGCAGAAGATCGATTGTGACACCGGGACGTGGATCAACCTCGACGTTTCGCCCGACGGGAAGCAAATTGTCTTTGATCTGCTGGGCGACTTGTACCTGATGCCGATCACTGGGGCTGATGGTACCGACGCGACCGGCGGTATCTTCCCTACCAAGCTGACCGACACCGTCGCCTGGGAGATGCAACCGAGGTTCAGCCCCGACGGCAAACACATCGCGATGACCAGTGATCGTCGCGGCAAGAGCAACAAGGCGGGCGACAATCTTTGGATTCTTGATGCCGATGGCAAAAATCCGACGCAAGTCACCGATGAAAGCTATCGGCTTGTTTCTGGGCCGAGTTGGTCACCGGATGGCCAATACTTGGTGGGCCGAAAGCACTTCACCAGCCGGCGTTCACTCGGTGCCGGTGAAATGTGGATGTATCACCGCGACGCAGTGGCTCTTGGTTCGACCGCTGGCATCCAATTGACCAAGAGACCGAACGATCAAAAGGACGTCAACGAACCGGTTTACTCTCCAGACGGCAATTTCCTCTATTACAGCCAGGACATCACGCCGGGCGACACATTCGAATATGACAAGGATTCGACCAAGGGCATCTACGCGATCAAGCGACTTGACCTTCGCGCTGGAACCACCGAGGTTCTGATTCAAGGTCCCGGCGGGGCTTGCCGTCCGACGCCATCGCCCGACGGTAAGACGCTCGCATTTGTGCGGCGGGTCGGTGCGAAAACAGGACTGCACCTATTCGATCTCGAATCCGGTGCGATTCGCTTGGTTGATGACGATCTCGAGCGGGACATGCAGGAAGCTTGGGCGATTCATGGAGTGTACTGCGGATTCGACTGGACACCAGACAGCAAGTCGATCGTTCTATGGGCGAAGGGCAAGATACGTCGCATCGAGATCGCCGATGGGTCTTCAAGGGTGATTCCGTTTAGAATCGTTGACCGACGAAAAACACGTACGGCCGTCCGATTCCCGATCGAAGTCGCACCGGACACGTTCGACGTCAAAATGCTTCGCGATGTCTGTGTGTCCCCCGATGGCTCGCAAGTCGCCTATCAGGCCCTTGGATACATTTATGTCAAAGCGTTGCCCGATGGAGAGCCCCAGCGTTTAACGTCGCAGACCAATCACTTTGAATTCGCGCCGAGTTACTCGCGCGACGGTCGCTACATCGTCTACACGACTTGGAACGATCAAACGTTTGGCAGCATCCGCATCGCTTCGGTGGACAAGCAGGCCAATGAGAACTGGGTCGTGACGCAACGCCCCGGCCACTACTTTACGCCCGTTTTCACGCCCGACGGCGAACACATCGTCTACCAGCGCGGTGGCGGCGGACATTTGCGGTCGTCGTTGTGGTCTCGAGACGGCGGGCTGTACTCGATTGCCGTCCGCGACGGAGAGCCCGAATTGATCACCAAGGGTGGAGGCAAGCCTCAGTTTGGTGCCGACGGCTCGCGGGTCTTTCTCATTCGTTCCGAAGGCGGTAAGGAATCCGACAACGTTCGTTTGTACTCGGTGGATCTGAGCGGCAACGACGAACGCGTCCACTACTCCAGCGATTGGGCGACCGACGCTCGCGTTTCGCCGGATGGTCGATGGCTGGCATGGATCGAACGCTTTCACGTCTATGTCGCTCCGTTCATACAGGCCCCGGACACGATCAAAGTTTCGCCGACCGCCAAAGGCCTACCGATCGCCAAAGTGAGCGAAGAAGCCGGAGACTTCGTGCAGTTTTCCGGCGACAGTGCAAGCTTGCACTGGAGTCTCGGTCCGGAGTTGTTTACGGCCAAGGTTTCTGATGCGATGCGATCATTAATGACCGCGGAGTCCTCCGAGAAAGGCCCTGACGAGATTGATCGGATCCTGTCGCAACCGATCGGATTTCAACACGCGCATGCCAAGCCTGAAGGTTGGAAGGCCATCGTGGGCGGTCGCATTCTTACGATGGGTGACGCCGGGATCATTGAAGACGGCGTCATTCTGATCGAAGGGAATCGCATCAGGTCGGTCGGCAAATGCGGTGAGATTGAGATTCCCGAATCGGCCATGAAGATCTCCGCGAAGGGCCGCGTCGTGTTACCGGGTTTCATTGATGCCCACGCTCATGGTGCGCAGGCGACCGGTGGCATTACGCCCCAGCAGAATTGGGTCGACTACGCGCGACTCGCGTTTGGCGTGACAACGATCCACGATCCGAGCAACGACACTCACAGCATCTTCGCGGCAAGCGAAATGACCAAGGCCGGTGTGATTGCTG
>JBCBLJ010000187.1:0-11634 GCA_038520195.1 Planctomycetota bacterium | reverse complement strand
CAAGGCCAAGCCTGGTGGTGGCCGCTACGAATCGTCGGCCTCACCGCCGCCGTTCTGTGGTGGCTCGTCTGGTCGATCGGGAAGCGTCGTGGGCAACGGTCGTTTCAACCCGTGATCGACTTGGCGATCTTGCACTCGGTCTTATCGCTCTGCTTCGGCGTAAGGCTTTATGCCTATATGAATGGACCGAACTGGGACGGTAGTCTCTATCAGTGGGAAAGCGTCCTCTTTCTCGGCACCGCGTCGAGTGCGATCGGCCTAGTCATGCTGTGGGTGGTTCACGGGCCGCAGCGTTTGGGTTTTCGCCTCGGCGCGATCGCATTCGCACTCACCGTACTGGCGGGCTTCGCTGTCGTCGTCTGGGACGCCGACCCGATGAAGTTCGACGCATCGATGGAACGAACCAAAACGATGCTCGGGACCGCCGCCAGCGGCGCCGCGCTGCTGTCCGTCCTTTGGGTGCTAAAGGCATTCGGGCTTCGGCTTTGCCACCGGCATGACGACGCGATGCCCTCCGACGCGGACCGAGGATTCTCGATCCTCCACATGATTGGTTGGACCGTCGCGTTCGCGCTCTTGTTCGTGGTGTTACGGTGGCGGAATTTTGAGCTTCCGGAGTGGGAAACGGCCGGAGTGCTCAGTGCCAGCGGTGCCGCCAGCGGACTCGCGACCGGCGTTTTACTCTGGCTGGGCCTTGGTCGATCCAAACTGAGATACCTGGTTGTCCCGGTAGGACTTGCATTGACGGGACTGGTTTATCGGTTGACAGAGCGTTACGACGTGATGCAAGTCGGAACTGCGCTCGTTCCGCTCGTTCTCGTTTCGATGTTCGTTTTTCGTTGGAACGGTTACTACCTGGCGCGACCGACTGTCATCGAACCAGTCGAGAGCCACCTCGAACGATGAATTCTCCCAACCGTCCAAAGCGACGATTCATGCTCGGGATGGGGGCTCTACTGCTTCCAGTTTCCGGTCTCCTCTTTTTCGTCGTGACGATGCAGCGTGCGCGGTCGCGTACGAACATCAACGGCAACGAGTGCGTGCTAACGCGTGGCACGGAAATCTCTTACTGGGGCCAGCCATTCAGACAACAGCTCAACGTCTTTGACTTGCAGACCGCCGCGGAAACCACCTACACCATCCACTCCGACACGCCGAGTAAAGTCTTTAATAGGGGACGTAGCCTTGCCTACTGGGATGTCGCCGGCAAACTGCATGTGGTCTCCCGGGGCGTGGACCGCGTCGTCTACGAATTGAATCGAGAGTTGACCGCCGAGTCGGCTTGGCGTTCTCGCACCGGCCTCTATGGCAGCCTTTCCGTCGAAGACGGAATTGTGTTCAGCCTGCCAGACGGAAACCTCCTGCATTGGAACCGAAGGACGAACAAGTCTCAGTTGCTCACCGACGAGCAACCCGAAGTGCTCTATCGATACTGGGACGGCGGAACCACCTTCGCATGCATCACTCGCGCGGATGTGATGCACGTCTACCAGTTGCAACGGGACGGCTTGAAATCGCTTGGACAAACGGAGGAACTCCCCTCGTCAGTGATCTTTGCTGACGGCGCGAAGTATCTGCAACCGCGCCCGGTCGAGTCTCGTTGGGCGATCATGGACACGAAGACCAACGAGATACTCGCGATGTTGCCCGAGATCGACGGTGTGTGGGGTTGGCGAGCCAGGGGAGACACGCTGATCGCGGTCTTCGGTCATGAGTCAACCAAAGGGCGGCTTTCGATCGATAGCGTTCAGCAGTTTGATCCGACCACACTCCAACCCTTGCACAAGGAAATCGATGTCCGAGCCGACGAACTGAATCACTTTGAATTTGACCGAGATGGAGACGTCTTGTTCGCGATCGACCGAACAGGGGTGGTCCACCTGATCGACTTCACCCGACAACGCACGACGAGATTCACGGCTCCTGACGGGTTCGAATGGTGGTGGCCGCTTCGTGTCGCTGCGTTAGCAATCGCGTGCCTGTGGTGGTTGGTCTGGTCTTTGGTCCTGCGGCGCGATCAACGCTCCTACCAACCATTGATCGACATCGCGATCGTGCATGCGCTCTTGTTCGTCTGTTTCGGCGCGCGGCTCCACGCGCACATGAACGGCCCGATGTGGAATCACTCGTTGCACTCCTGGGAGAGCGTCATCTTCCTCGGCACCGGCGCGAGTTTTATCGGCTGGTTCTCGATGTGGATCGTGTTCGGGTCTCAGCACTGGGGGCTTCGCGTCGGCGCGGTCGCAATCGCGTTCACGCTGGCGATCGGCTTTGTGATCGTGATCTGGGATGTCGACGCAGTGTCTTTCGACGCCGCACTCGCCCGTGCCGAATCGCTGATCGGCGTCGTCGCACATGTCGCCGTCGTGCTGGTATCACTGTGGTTGCTATGGTGTTGCGGGTTTCGTCTTCGGCATCGCGCCACACCACGAACGCGAAGCGGCACCTTGTCGCTCGGCGGTTTTCGCTTCAGCACATGATCGGATGGACCATCGCGTGCGCGCTACTCTTCGTGGTACTCGGAATGCGAAAGTTGGAAATCCCAAATGAAGACCATTTGTTCAAGCTGCTTGCGGATGGATTCGCCGGAGGACTCGCCAACGCCGTGGTGCTGTGGCTTGGGTTGGGCCGCTCGGCGTCCCGCTTCTTCTTCGCCGCCGTCGGCCTCGCGCTGTCCGGTTTCATCTATTATTCGATCGGCTGGCTGAACGTGATGCACGTCGGCGCCGCGCTTCTCCCGATCCTGCTCGTCACCTCGGCAGCCTTTCGATGGAACGGCTACCGATTGCAACGTGGAGCTTCCCCGTGTTGAACGGCAAGGCGATAGCCGCCTCTGTGAACCAGCGACTAGATTCCTACGCCGGTTCCCCACAAACACGACGCGTACACAATGGTTCGACGGTTGCTTTCGAAACTCGAACAACACAACACGAAACAGTCTTGAGATGAAATCGGCCTCGCGCATTCGAAGTTTTGGCTACGCTTTTTCGGGATTGACGTACCTGATCCGCACTCAGCCCAACGCTCGGATCCACTTGGGGTGCGCGTTCGCGGTGATCGCGTTGGCTGCAGGGTTGCGAGTGGATTCGACGAGTTGGGCGTTGTTGGTCGTTGCGATTTCGATGGTCTGGGTCGGGGAGAGTCTCAATACCGCCATCGAGTTGATTCTCGACTTGGTGCACCCCGAAACGCACCCACTTGCCAAAGCGGCGAAGGACGTCGCCGCGGCGGGTGTGCTTCTCGCCGCGGTCTCGTCGACGGTGATCGGATTGCTGGTGCTTGGCCCGCCGCTGTGGCGAATGCTGCCGGGCTGATAAGTTGTGGGACTTGAAAGGCGGCGAAGCACTGAACGGCCCGTCGTCGTGAACCTCTCTTCGTGGGAGGATGATTGGTGGCAGACTGCAATCAGGAAGACGAGTGAAATTCAACCACGTTCGGCTGGCATCGATCGGTGCGATCCTTCCCAGCGAAATCTGGTCGAGTGACCACATTGAGAAAGAGCTCGCGCCGCTCTACGAGAGACTCAGACTTCCCGAGGGTCGTTTGGAACTCATGTCGGGAATCGGCGAACGCCGAGTCTGGCCGCAGGGCACTTCGCCCAGCGGGCCAAGTATCCGCTCCGGGAAAGCCGCACTCGAAGCCGCGGGCGTCTCGGCCGATGCGGTCGGTTGCCTGATTCATGCCAGTGTGTGCCGAGACTTTCTCGAGCCAGCCACCGCATCGAAAGTCCACGACGGGATCGGACTACCCTCGGATTGTTGGGTCTATGACGTGTCCAACGCGTGCCTTGGGCTGATGAACGGTGCTGTTCAGATCGCAATGATGATCGAATCCGGCGCGATCGAAGCCGGAATCGTCGTCGGCACCGAAAACAGTCGAATGTTGCTTGAATCGACGATCGCCGCACTTAACTCCGATCAATCACTGACGCGCAAAAACATCAAAGGAGCGTTCGCCTCGCTGACGATCGGCTCCGGTAGCTGTGCATGGCTGCTGACCCATGAGCGGTTGGCCCCGGAAGCGACGCGACTGGAGGTCGCGATTGCGGAGGCCCGTACGCGTTATCACGATTTATGTGTCAGCGACAGCGATGCGGCCGGTGCAGGAATGCAGCCGCTGATGGAAACCGATTCCGAGAAGCTGATGGCCGAAGGAATCGCGACCGGCGCCGCGGCGTTTGAAAGGTTGCTCGCGGAAAGTGGTTTGGACCGAGCACGCATCGATCGGTCGATCTGTCACCAAGTCGGCACCCGCCACCGAGTCGCCATGCTCGAAGCAATGGAGTTACCGATCGAACGCGACCTTGTTTCGTTTCCGATCCTGGGTAACACCGGCTCGGTCGCGCTTCCGCTGACGGTTGCGCTGGGCGCGGAATCCAAACAACTCGCCGCCGGCGAAAAGACGGTGCTCTTGGGAATCGGTTCGGGCATCAACAGCGTGATGATGACCGCGAACTGGGGTCAGACAGCGCTCAGCGTACAGCAATAACTCCGCTGCTACTGCGGGAAACTCTCCGGTGCCGTGTCCTGGTAGCCTTCGCCGTCAAGCGCCTCCATGAATGCGACGACCTGTTGAACTTGCTCCTCAGTGAAGTCGAGTTGCTCGGCGAAGCGACGGTCAATCTTTCGATCGAGTTGCGGATTCGGAATCCCGCCTTTGCTATACAGCTTCACGACCTCGGCGAGCGTCTTCACCGAACCGTCGTGCATATAGGGGGCTCGCTTGCTGACGTCGCGTAGCCCAGGCGTCTTGAAGGCACCTTTGTCTTTTTCCTCTTTTGTGACGACGTAGCGACCTTCATCCGCAAACGTTTTCGTCGCCTCATCCCAACCGACGCCGAGATTGTGAAAATCGTTGTCACTCAGGTTCGGCCCCTTGTGGCAGTTGTTGCAAAAACCGTTTCCGAAAAAAAGCGTGCGACCCTTCTTGGCTTCGGAGGAGAGCGCCGAGCGGTCGCCGGCCATGAATCGGTCCCAAGCAGAGTTACCGCTCATCCGGGTTCGCTCGTAGTCGGCGATCGCCTTGGTGACGCGATCGATCGTGATCTCGCTCGATCCGAATGCTTCTTCAAAGTACTTGGCGTAACCTTTGATCGATCGAAGTTTTGCGATGACCGCATCATGGTCCTTGTTCCCCATTTCGATCGCGTTGATCATCGGACCACCGGCTTGTTCCTCGAGTGAACCGGCCCGGCCGTCCCAAAAGAAATGCCCCGTATCATTCCACGCCTGATTCACAAACGAGGGGGCCTTCCGGCCGCCTTTCTTACCCCCGATTCCGGTCGAAACAGCCGTTGGTTCGGAGAACCCATTCTCTGGTCGGTGACACGTCGCACACGAAACCTGGTTGTCGGCCGACAGTCGCTGGTCGAAAAACAGCCATCGACCCAGCCGAACGCTCTCGGGCGTCGGCGGATTCTCAAAATCGCTCAGCGTGGCGGGCGGGTTTTTCTCGCCACCAATTCCCAGCGGGGGTTCCGGTAGCGGCTGAACCGGATTGGCGGCTTCCCAAACCGACGGGTCCTCGGCTACCAACGGATTTCCAACAAACAAAAAGATGCCGAGCATCAAAGGAGCGGCGAATCGGTTCATCTTCATGGGACTTGAAATGGGAGGCGAGTCATCTAAATCAGCACCGAAGACCGCAACGATCCTCACCGCGCAACGGACGGTCAAAATCTTACTTGAAAGCCGCCGACGCGTCTTGTGGCTGGCGCGGCCACGCCGACGACATCTCGCTTTGGCGGTTTCGCCATCGCCGAAGCCACCGATTTCGATGGCGGGCAACGCAGGCGACCCAACGGGAAGGCTTCGGCAAGACTCAATTCTGGATCACGCAACCTGAAGGATGACGATGATCGGTCGCACGTTGAATCCAGATCGTGCCTGGCCCGGCTGGTAACCATTTTGACACAGTGCCCGACTCGTGTCTTGGTCGCAGGAAATCGATTTGGCGCCAGCAGTGGATGCTGGTCGCGAATTTGGTGCGCGACGGTGCTACCGAACAGCCGATCGGGGGCGCAAGTACGTAGAGCCACTCTCGGAACCACGGGCGATGCTGCTCGGAACGGCAGCGACGCTTGCGTCAAAACGTTGTGCGAGAGGTGTTCCCGAGCGTGGAGGAACAGTGAGTCGATCGCCCTTGCCGGGCCACGACGGGAGTCTGGATGACCTTGTCTATTTCATGTCGCCGAGACTCTTGTAACAGCGCGGTTCCTCGTCAAGTTTCTTTTCAGACGAGGTATCGAATGTCGTTTCGGGGCCATGAAAGGAACGACGAGCCCGTTCGTCGTCTCGCGTGCAGCACGAGGGTTGATCGCCCAATACACTGGGCTCCCCATAACGAAGACTTTCTGGAAGGTGATTGGTAAGAATGGTTGGTATTGCGACAAAAGCACCAGAGTTTGATTGTGAATACTATGACCGCCGTGCGGATGGCTCGGACGCTCAGTTTGGTCGCCTGACAAACGAGGATTTGAAAGGCAAATGGTACTGTTTGCTCTTCTATCCACTCGACTTCACGTTCGTTTGCCCAACGGAGTTGGTCTCATTCAACGAGAAGCTCGAAGAGTTTGAGGATCGCGACTGCGAGGTCATCTCCGCCAGCACGGACAGTGTTTACTCCCACAAGGGATGGTGCGATTCTCACGAGGACCTTGCGAAATTGCGCTACCGACTGCTCGCTGACACTGCTCATTCGCTTTCGGCAGCGTTCGGCGTTTTGAAAGAGGATGACGGGATTGCCTTCCGAGGAATCTTCTTGGTCGATCCTCATGGAGACATTCGATGGTTTGCAATGCACGACCTGAGCGTTGGCCGCAACGTCGATGAGGTGCTTCGTGTGTTGGATGCTCTGCAGACCGATAAGCTTTGCCCTTGTAATTGGCAGCCCGGGGAAGAGACGCTCAACTAGCGGTAACCCTTGCTGACCCCGAGAAAAATGGCTTGCCCGCGAACCAAACCGTCGCAGGCAAGTTCGAAACCGCAGTGATCCCCGTCACGGTGATTCAACATGTCGCAAACCCTGACGTATTCCGATGAAGCGCGGCGTTATCTTGAACGTCTGCAGGAGTCCTTTGGGGTCGATTCACTGCCCGAGAGCTTTGCGATTTACGGAAAGCATCCGGTCTTCTTAAAGGACCTGATGATGAACTCCCGCAAGTTTGTTGCCGGCAGCGGAACGATCGATGCCCGAACTCGGACTTTGATCGCGTTCGCGACGGCCCTCCACGCCAAGTCCGATCCTTGGGTGCGATTGTTATCCGACTACGCGGCCGAACTGGAAATCGAACCGCAAGCGTTGTCCGATACGGTGGCAATCGCGAGCACCAACTACATGTACAACACCTTCTTCAAATTCCGACATCTGAGTGGCACGGATCGATTTGAAGGTTTGTCGGTCGGCCTGAGGGCTCACACGTTCGCCAATGTCACGCTCGACGAGGCGACCTGCGAACTCATCAACATCGCAGTCAGCGACCTGAATGCTTGTGAACCCTGTGTGAGCGGTCACGTCACCAAGGCGAAACAGCTTGGGCACTCGGACCAGCAGATCATCGAGGTGATTCAGTGTGCCGCGACGGTTTACGCGGGTGCTCAATTCCTAACCTTCGACGGAATGCTGGCCGCAACTGTCGAATAAGTCGTCGACCAGCCCGATGACTCCGCATGCACGGGCGACTCAGCAGGTCTGGTTTGCAAGGCGCGCCACCAATGCAAATGATGATCCAAAACGCCGTCGGCGAGTGTTTTCTGTGTACGTCAATCAATCGCACCGGCTATCCGTTGAGATCGAAGGCAGCCGGAAAGCGAGTGCACACACCTCGTCAAGCCCAATCAACGGCAGTTCTGCGAAAGCAAAACCCCTCGCTGGGCGTCACGGCGACACACTTCAGTCGGCCTTCTTGAAAGAGCCACCGAACGTTGGCTCGCGACGTCGAAGGTTTATCGGTGATGCATCATCTGGATCGTTGCGATTGGGACCGGCCCAATTGACAAGTGAGTGACAGACACCGAATGGGATTCCTACGAGCAATCCGACGAAGGCCGCAAACAAAGTGATGCCGATCGCGGGAGCCGTCAGCAAGCCGCTTTTATCAAACAACGGAACGCCCCCATGCGAAAAGGCGATTGCGCATCCAATTCCAACGACAAAACACAGCCCGTATGCGAGTCCACCGACAACTGAACAAACCATCCCAAATAGGAACGGTTGACGTCGAAGCCGAGATCCGTCAATCGGTCGAGCAAACAGTCGTAGATTGAACCCCAGATTCGTCATCGCCATCGCAGTGCACAGGGAGACTACCGACGCAGTTGGTAGAGTATCTGGGGCGACATTTGCCCAAACGATGAGAACGATCCCTGGTGGTACTGTGCCCGCCAGGCCGGCGATGTACCAATCAGCGCGAATCACGGCAGTTTGCTCGACGCACCACTGCCGTCATCGGGCACGGAGAGACGACGTTCCATTTGTGAAACCGTCCAAGCCGTGCTCCGTGTGCAGGGCCTGGATTTGCCGACCAACACAGAAGCCCCAGTACTCATCATTTTGACGGTCGGCAAATCAGGCTGTGCTTGTAGCGACACGTTCGAACTCCCAGCCATTGAGATTAAGGCGCTGCCTTTGATGCGACCATCCGCGATTCTATCGAATTGGATCGTGAAAGCATCGTCGTCCTCCGAATACACACCAAGAGCCGGTGGGATCCAGGGATCGGGGGTTCCGAAGAATCTTTCGGTACCTGAACGTTGAAGCCACGCCAACGTTTGCACCAATTCACTTTTGGCCAGCGCCAGTATCGTCTCATTCTTCAGACAAGGCCGAATTTGGCTCAGCTGATTCGCAATACGAACTTGACGTTCCACGGGACGATCGGACCCTCGAAACAGTGGCACGAACACGCGAAGATGTAGGTGTGCCCAGAACGGGCATGTGATGCCGCCCTGAAAACCCAGACCTGTTCGCACGAAATCGCCGAAGGGATCTTCCATCTAAGAAACTTGTTGATGGCGGAACCATTGCCGTCACCTGGGACGCACGATTGATTCTCCACTTGTAAAACCGCGCAAGCCGTCATTCGATGCGCGGCCTGGTCCTGACTTGCTCTTTTCGTGCTCGTGCTCAGCATCGCGGTGCACGTGCACAAAGTCGATCGCCAGGGTGGAGTTTACCGGCGATTCGCTAACGCCGTCAAACTTCATCGCCATTCGAGTCAACATCCCTTTCCCTCGGCAATGCTCAACAGAATCGACTGCGCGGCGCGAGTCGCGACCATAGCGCGTGAACGTGGCGATGCAGCCCGCTTAGCAATTCAGAAGCATCGAACTCAGCTGAGACGTATTCGGTTGATATTCGATAAACGTCAAGTCGCTCGTGGTCGAAGATTGGATCCGTCATGTAAGCCCCGTTTTCGATTGCGAGCATGAGCACCGCTTCGCTGAGCACGATTGCTATTTCGCATGCCAGAACCGACAGAAATCACGGTGGACGGGCGAAAGACTTGCAAGCAGACCATTCCACTCGGCTCCCGTCCTCCCACGCATTTCATTGTTTCCCGAAATCCCAAATTAGGGGAGGAAAAACCGGTATGGATTCGCAATGCAATAGACGAAGAACAGAAGCACCAACGAAAGTCCGGTAGCAGCGAGCCAATGCACTGACGGAAGCGCCCGATTTGCCGCTGGATCAAGCCGCGTGCCCTTTTGAGGTGAGCTAAGCAGCACAATTGGGTACGCAATACCGGAGCAGAGCACCATCAACAAGCCACTTGGCAAGCAGAGTGGTCCGATGATGTGCACGGATCGAAAGAGACCGAAGAGTACGCCGGCGATCGTGAGAAGAGCAACTAGCCGGGCGAGTGAATACTGCGTGGGTCGCATGGGTCCCTGTGCCTCGCGACACTGTGTTCATGATCAATGCTTGTTCCGGGCATCTGATCTTGCGGAAGGAGTTCGGGAAAACTGTGGCGATGCCAACCTGCTTCGCTCGCCCAGGTTTCCAGAGCGGCAGGCAACTGAAAGAACGACCCAACAAAGCGAAAGAGTCTTTTGTGGGGGGAACGTTATTGATCACGCGGTCGCCGCGAATGACTTACGACTTCAATCAACGTGACGCGTCGACTCACGTCGCATCGTCTGGTTCACCACTCTCCTGGCTTCGGTCGGTTCGGAAACGCGAAAAACAGATCCACGCGTAGTACCACACGATCAGGCACATCAACAAAGCTAACCAGTCTCTAGGATACCAAAGTAACCGAACAATTACCTCGATTACGGAAGAGGTCAGGCTTGCGACGATGACACTAAAGACAATCCATAGAGAAAGGAGCAATGGCCCGGCGAGAATGACCGGAAGGAATCGAGCCGCGCGACCACGGAACTCGACTAGAAGCAGAATTCGTGCTCGTGCTTAGCATCGCGGTGCTCGTGCTCGTAATCGATCGCCCGGGCGTAGCCTACCGACGATTCGCCGACGACGTCAAACTTCATCGCCATCCGAGTTCGCATCGAGACGATTCGTTTGAGTATTCACTTCAGTTCGCGACTTGTTGCGTCATCCAATCCGCCGGACGCAACGAGAACGTCTTGGATCGCGGCACATTCAAACGCCGACCCGCGAGCGATGTCGAAAAACCTCGCGCGATCCGTCAAGCTTCGTTTGCCGTTGCCCTCCGCGATTTTCAGCGGGATCGATTGTGCTGCGCGAATTCATTGATCGCGAGCGTGGCGATGCAAACCAGTTAGCGATTTTGAAACGTCGAACGCGGATGAAACGTATTCGATTGAAAGTCGGTAAACGTCCAGTCGATCGTGGTCGAGAAGGGTTTGATCATGCCAGCCCCATTTTCGATGACGAGCACGCGCACCGTTTCACTGAGCACGAGCACGATGATTGATTGTCTGTGCCAGAATGCGGACATCACCGAGCAACTCGGCGAGGACAAATGGTGCGGACAAATGGTGCCAGCCATCAACCGCGAAGGGCGGTTCCTCCTGTGGCTCACTCACGTGCGAATGCCTCTTGGCACCGCTTCCGACCGATTGCTCTCTGGCGCGGTGACCGTGGTTGGTTTACCGCTTGCTTGAAGATGAGGCATGTTTCAAATGCTTCAAGTCGCCAAGCGGGCGGACCAGCGTTCGATTTGCGCGCGGACCCGAGACGGTGCCGTTGATCCGAAGCTGGTGAAGGCGTTGACGGCGTTCTTCGTCCCAAGGACCTCACGAATCGACTCGTCGATCGCCGGGGCGTGCGTTCGCATGGTTTCGATCGGCAACTCCGATAGCGTGACTCCGCGCTGCATTGCTTCACCGACAATCGCGCCAACGGCGTGGTGTGCGGTTCGCTGCGGCACCTCTTTCTTGATCAGCCACTCCATCAACGTCGTTGCGTCCAAATACCCTTCCTCGATTCGAGCCGCGATGGCTTCCCGACGTAGCTCGCTTTCGGCCACGATCGGTACCGCGAGTTCAAGCATTGCGGTCACCGTGTCGAACGAATCGAACAATGGTGGCTTGTCTTCTTGAAGGTCGCGGTTGTAGGCCAGGGGAAGGTTTTTGACCAGCAACATCAGTGTTTGCAGATTGCCCATCACGCGCGCCGACTTTCCGCGGGTTAGTTCGAGGGTATCGGGGT
>JBCBLJ010000036.1:0-21953 GCA_038520195.1 Planctomycetota bacterium | reverse complement strand
GGCACCGACACCGGTTGTCCTGGCGGTTCATGGGGGCGCCTGGATGAGCGGTGACAAGTGGACGATGCGGAACCACTCCTATCAGCTGGCAAAACGCGGGATTGCTGCCGTGTCGATCAATTATCGGTTGGCGCCGAAAAACAAGTATCCCAAACAGCTGGATGATGTTCGCGATGCCTTGGTGTGGATTGTTGAGCACGCCAAGGAGTATCGGTTCGACCCCGACCGAATCGGACTCTACGGTTACTCTGCCGGTGGACACCTCGTGTCGTCGATCGCGACGCTGCAGGACGAGCCCTGGGAGTCCGTCAACGTGACGACCGAGTGGCGACGCGATGATCCGAGATGGTCCAAGTTGCCAAACATCGTCGGGGCTCTCGCTGGCGCACCGCCGACGGACTTTGAAGGCTATCCCGAGGAGAATACCGCCATGGTCTATTTCCTGGGCGGAACCAGGAAGGAACGCCCCGAGGTCTATCGCGCCGCTTCGCCGTACACGCAAATCTCAAAGTCGGACCCGCCGATTCACATTGTGCACGGCGACGCAGACCTCTTGGTGCCGATCAAGATGAGCCGCCGATTCATCGCACGTTCCAAGGAAAGAGAATCCGAAACGGCACTCACGGTGGTCCCTCGGCAAGGTCATTTTCTGACGTTTATCAATCCCAAGCTGGCCGAGACGTTGCTCGACTTCTTTGACGAGCATCTATTCGGCGGTGATTGATCAGCCGCCCGCGTCCGTCGCGAGCTCCACGCGATCACGGGCCATGAGCCGCGTCGCCAGCAAGACCACAAAGAGGATGCCAAAGAGAATCGCGCTGCATTGATAGAACGTCAATCCAACGAACACGGGGCGTTCTTCGCGCCACCACTCGCTGATGAATCGAAACAGGCAGTAGCTGATCAGGTACAGAAGCATCCAATTCGTTGTCGCCAACGATCTTCGAATCCCCTGCTGAGCGAGAATTGCAAACAGCGTGTGGAAAGCAAACTCATAGAGTGGAGCGGGGTGCCGAAGGAATTCGCCTCCGTCAGCCGGGATCGAACGCATGCCCCAGCTTTGATTGGTTGCGATGCCGTAACAGCAGCCTTGGCAAAGACAACCAAGCCGGCCAATGGCGATCGCGGCGGCGACTGGGATCACGAATCGATCCCCGGTCCGTTCGGTCACGTGAAACGACCACTTGGCGACTTCGACGCCGAGGTAACCGCCAGCCATTCCCCACAACACCGTCTTTCCGTCGCCAAACCACGCGTTCAGCAACCCCGCCGCGGGATCGCTGGTCAGAATGAATGGAAGCTTGGCCGAAAAAGTCGCACCGATAAAACCGCCAAGTGCGATGCCGAGTTTTTGCGGGGGCGTTAGTCGGCTGGGTGCATCACTTCGTCGATACAACCAAGCCGCCGAGATGGTCGCTAGCACCATGAAAAACGCGTAACCGGTGCGTCCGAAGTCCATCCGCCTATTTGGTCCGAAAGGTGTCGCTCGTGATCAACGTCAACACCAAGTCGCGAAAGCCATTGCCTGATTCGTGATTCGCTTTGACCAGCGTTTCGATCTCGTGGCGTTCGGAGTAATTGAGGACTCGACCGGTCGCGTACGTCATGAGCTTTTCAGCCAGACAACACGAAAACAGGTCGATGTTGTCAACGAGCCACGCTTTGAAGTCGACGACATCGCGAATCTCCGTCCCATCGGGAAGCGTGGAGGCCGCGTCGATGACTCGGTCGACGTCCGGCCAGCGCTCGCGCCAGCGGCCGACCGGGTCAAAGTTCTCTAAAACCAAACCGACCGGGTCGATCTTACGATGGCAGCCGGCACATGAGGATTCCGAGGTATGAAGCCGGAGCAAATCGCGAGGCGTCTTGGCCCCGTTGGTATCGGGCGTAATCGGTGGGACAGCGTTCGGAGGTGGCGGCGGCGGTGAGCCTAAGATGTTCTCCAACACCCAAACGCCGCGAAGCACTGGTTGTGTGTCGACGCCGTTGGCGGTCGCGGTCAGCACGGCGGAAGACCCCAGCAAGCCGCCGTAACGTCCGCCCCGCGGCAACTCGATTCGGTGTGTCGTGTTTTGCTTTTTTCCGTCGAAGCCCTTCTTCAACCCATAGAACTTTTTCGCGAACTGTGTCGATGTGAAGGTAAAGTCTGGATCGATGAAATCACTCATCGGACGGTTCGCCTTCAAGATCTCGGCGAACAGGTATTCCACCTCCGACTTCGCCGTCCGCATGTCGCGCGCGGAGAACTTGAATTGAGGATCGGGCATGATGTCGGCGAGCAGACGCGTGTCGAGCCACTGCTCGGTGAAGTCAACGATCAAGTGGTCCGTCGGTTTTTTGGGCAACAGCCTCTCCGCTTGACCGCGAAGGACTTGGGGTTTGGAAAGTTGACCGACTTTGCTGAGTAATTTCGAATCCGCAGGACGACCGGTTAGAAAGAACGACAGTCGGGTCGCCAAGTCATGGTCGTCGAGCGGGCCTGGTTGGAGGCAGCGGTAGAGGAATCGGGGGGAGATCAGCACGTTGCGAATCACCAAATGCATCGCTTCATCTGCCGAATGGCCGGCATCGATGTGGGACTCGTAGACGCCGAGATACGCTCGCGTTGTTTCCTCGGTGACTGGCCGCCGGAAGGCCTGCGTCAGCAAACGCTCGATGATGCGTTCCGGTGACGTTTCGCTACCAAAGAGTCGATCTCTCAGTCGTTGTGCTTCGCGTTCGCGAGGCCCATCGACCAACTGACGGGGGCCTTTGATCGCCACGTCATGGATTTGCAGCGCTGGACCATTCTCAAAGACATCGAACACGACGGTTTCGGCATAGAGAACGGGGTTGCGTACGACCCGCTTGAAGAACTCTTCTTCTTCATCGGCGGAAATTGCGGGGAGATCTTTGCGTGACAGCTGGCCTTTCACGCGGTCCCAACCAACGCCGCCGCGAAAACCCTGCTGGGATTCGCCCTTGACCATGGCGTGCCACGCCGCAAGGTACCGCGGGTTCTGTTCGTTCTTCTCCCGAAAAAACCGAACGAGGTCGTCCTTGTCTTCGCGGTCGCTATCGAGGCTCGCGTTCGCCCAATGCAGTACGACCGTCTGACCCTCGTACAGGATTGCGTCAAAGGTAAAGGTTTCGGGCGACTCGGAGGTGACGGTGATTTCCTTTAGCAGCCGCAGCGTCTTGTGGCTCACGCCATCGGAGCTCGCGACGTCTCGGGCGAAGATTTTGGCAACCATTGGGGCAACGTCGACGCTCGGCCGAAACGCCGATAGCGAGACGGTCACCGTGTATTCTCCTGACGCGGTCGTCTCAATTCTCGCCGGCCAAGTGCAGCTTCGATGCAACGGATTGCACTTCATGCCGAGTCTCATCGCGTCGCCGACAACTTTTGACGAGGAGTAACTGATCACCAAGTCTTTCGCGCCGGCATGAGACTTGGTCGGTTTTGGAGCGGAACGAAGCGGCGGAAAGATCTGGTCGGCGATCAGGCGCGCCGACTCCGAATACGCTTCCATGAGCGGAGGCGAGAGCACCAAGCCTTCACCCAGGTTGTCGAAACCATGATGCTCGCGGTCGATCGGGAAGCCCGGTGGCAACTGAAAGTTCTTGAGGCCGAAGAGCGATTGGACGGCTGAACGATACTCGGTTTGATTGAGCCGTCTCGGCTCCGTTCCGCCAATGGCCGTCTCTTGGAGCAATTTGTGGTCAATCCAATCGACCATTGTGGTCCGCGTTTTGTCGCCAAGATCGGAGGCGTCAGGCGGCGGCATTTCGTGCGAGTGAAGTGCATCGAGGACACGTTCCCACTTGGCAAGCGCGTGCTCATCGGACCAATCGATGGATGGATCGTCGAACGCCAGTTCGGCTTCGGGAGCATCGCCGCTATGGCAGTCCAGGCAATGTTCCGTCAGAAACATCTGTTGGGTGGCGGGAAGCGTTTCGGCGGTCGGCGTTTCGACCGCAGCCACTGGACCGACGAGTCCGAGCACGGCGAGTCCGATCACGACCGATGGAGTGGACACACGACTGTTCTTTCGCATCGCTATCCGAAGAGATGGTTGAGGTTGCGCGAAGCGTTGGAAAACCGATCGGCCTCCAGTCCCATTTGTTGCATCAACGTGATGTACAGGTCGCCCAACAGTGCAGCGTTGTCGGACTGACGATCCGTCGCGATGTGCTTTCCGTGTGCGAAGCCGCCTCCGGCGACCAGCGTGGGCAAGTTCGAATTGGCGTGTCGACTCGCGTCGCCCATTCCCGTACCAAGCAGGACGATGGTGCTGTCCAAAAGTGGTCGGCCGTGCACACCGGTTTTGGACTTGAGTTGCGTCAGGAATCGGTCGAATCGTTTCATGTGCTCGGTTTCGACTCGCACCAAGTCCGCGATGGCGTCGGGGTCGTTGCCATGGTGGGAAAGCGCATGGTAGCCCGCTTGCAGCGTTCGACCGTCAATCGTGAAGACTTGCCCGAGACCGCCAATGAACATAGACATCACGCGCGTCGAGTCCGTTTGCAACGCGAGTGCCATCAAGTCATACATCAACGTTTCAGCTTCGAGTTGAAGCGTCGGCGCGATCGGGTCGTAATCAGGTAATCGATACTCCGTCTCGCGCACCGGTTCATCGCTCACTTCGAGCTGCCTCGTCATCCGACGTTCGACTTCGCGCAAGGAGTCGAAGTATTCGCCGAGTTTCGCGCTATCGGCCGCGGAAACGGACTGTTGCAGACGACGCGCGTCTTCGCGGACCGCATCGAGTGCGCTCTTCCCGGACCGCAACAGGTACTCGGTGCGAGCTTGATCTTCGGGCGATGCAAACAACTTGCTGTACAACACCGAGGGTCGTTGAATCATCGGAAGCGCCACACCTTGCCGCGTGTGGCTCATCGTTCGGCTTGCCTTTCCGGCGGTGAGTTGAAGCGATGGGAATCGCGATTCTTGCCCGATCTGGTCGGCGACCATTTGATCCAGCGAGTACGCGTTTGGCATTTGGCCACAAAGGAAGTTGTTCCAGGCACCATGACCGTTGGGTGCTCGGTGATCGAGCCCCGAGAACACCGTGAACTCGTCTCGGTGTTCGGCCAACGGTTTCAGCAGCGTCGAAAGTTCGTAGTCCTTTCCGGTCTGCTCGGGAAAGAACGCCGGCTGATGGAAGCCGAGAAACGTGCCGATGCAAACGAGATTGCGAGCCTTCGGTTCGTCATCCAGAGCGGACTCACGGGCGGAGGATTCCAGTGCCGGAAGGGCAATCGTGATGCCACCAGCTTTGAGCAGGGACCGTCGGTCAGCGGGCGATGCGGGCATAAGGTGGGTCGTTGGCGGGCGGAGTCAGGTGGGGACCCAATTCTAATCGTCCACGACGCCCGACGCAGGACCGATTTCACGCGAGCGGTGGCAACTTGAGGTGGCCGGGCCGATAAAGCGTGTTGTATGCGCAAAAAGGGACGACGTGCCCACTCGGCAGGACATGATGCGTGCAGCACTTCATCAACTGGCGGACGTCGAAATTGTATGCGTCCAGGAAACTCGTGATGGTGACTCGCAGCATGTCCCGGGCGCTGGCCGTACCGCCGAGGACTTTTCCGAAAAAGTCCTGCAGCAACGGGTCCATCGGTGGTTGGCCACCCATCGAGTCGGTCGGGCCACCGATCGCGACGACATCGCCACAACCACAGTCCGTGCCGCAGTGACCCGCTCGCGCGAGAAACGCCTCGACGAGTTGGCTGGCACGCTGCGGCGTGAAACTGATGCCACCGGCGATCAGATCCAGGTTTTCGGCCACCGGGGCGAGTCGATTCAAAGGAACCAGTCGTTGGCCGTCGCGCGCCGCGAGCAAAATCTGATGACAGTTCGGGTGCGCGCAAGGAAGAGGTGAAAAGTCGTCGTTCGAAATCTGGCCATTCGACGCTGCGGCCAAGCCCGCGATCACATCGGGAAAGGTGACGCGTGATTCAAGGTCTTCGGGGGCAAGGTAGCGCCCGCTGTACGTCGCCGGCTGCAGGCTCAATCCCGTGACGTTGCTTCGTTGTAGCGCCTCGGACCCAAGCGATCGGTAGAAGTCGTCCGGTAGCGGTGCAGCGAGCGTGGCGACCAGGGTGACATTGAGTCCCGCGGACTCGAGTCGGTCCATCGCGCGGCGCTTCACATCGATCAAGTCTTCGCCGCGAACACGGGTCACGGTTTCGGCATCGTCACCGTCCCATTGCAGATAGATCTCGATACGCTCGCGGTTCTCGGCGAGCTTGTCAACCAACGCCGGGTCTTTGGCCAGACGAACGCCGTTCGTGTTGACCATAACGTAGTCGATCGGGCGGGCGAGGGCCGCGTCGACGACGGCCTCGAACTCAGAGTGCAGCGTTGGCTCACCGCCAGACAGTTGACAAACCTCAACCTGACCTTCGCATTCGACGAGTCGGTCGAGGCAGGCGACGATGGTCTCCAATGAATGATCCTTTCCGCCCGGACCGCTGGACGCGAAACACATCGGGCAGGTCAAGTTGCAACGGTCGGTTAGTTCCACCAGACCGATGCACGTGTGTTGTTCGTGTTCTTCGCACAAGCCACAGTCATGCGGACAACCCTTCTTGGACTCGGTCGAACGAACGTGCGGCAGCACCGATGCGGTATGGCCTTCGCCGCGATCCCACCACGAAACGTCGCTACAGACGAAGTCTTCGCGGACGCCGTGTTCGGGGCAGCGTTTGCGAAAGTACACACGCCCTCGTCGGGTGATGATTTTTGCGGGCACGACTTCCATGCACTCGGGGCACAGCGAATCGGTCGTGCCGAGCATCACGTGTTCGGCGCGGGGGCGAGGATCGCAAGCCGCTGACGTCGTCGGTCGCTGGACGCTACTCACCGTCATCGCCCTGTCTGTCTGAGCCGGTTGGATCTGCGGGCCGTAGACCGCCGGTGTGATCCGGCAACGTAAAACCGGTCGGCGTCGTTTCCTCGATCGGTTGTTGGGACATGGAACGATTCGGCAACACGTAATGCCATAAACGAGCACTGCGGCGGATGATCAACGCGCCGACAAAAAGCACGCTCGTGAAAGCGACCACACTCGAGAAGATCCAGGAGACAGTCGCTTGGGGTCCGTAAACCGAAAACCCATCTTGCACCACCATGGAGAAGCCGCAAACGGGAACGTAGAGAATCGCGCCCGCGATAGACAACAAGAAGGCAAAGATCGCACGCAGCACACGCCGTGCGATCGAACCCGGCAGGACCAGCGCGAGGCCGATGAAAGAGCCGCACCACAGCAGCAGAGGTATGGCCGCAACGCCCTCACCCAGTCCGACGATACTGGAGAAGCAGATTCCCGTGATCGCTCCGCAGACGACACCAATCAACGCGACGGATTTCAATCCACCGGGGTAGTTGATGGAGCTTGTCTCGACCGGCGGACGCTGTTCATCGGCGGTCGCTTCGGTCGCCTCGTATGGATTCGGTGATTCTTCAGCCATGGCAATTCTCCGCCAACGACGGGGGCCCCGTTCATCGGGAGCCGGTCGAGTGCTTCAAACAGTTTGGCGGGCCGATCCATGGGACGCAAATTCGCTGTGGTCAGCGGAGAGCCGGATCGAATGGTCGGCGATCGGCTGCGCGAACTTGGGTCGCTATTTTGCCATGTTCTTGGGCCGCACCACGTCCTTCGCCAAACCCAACATTTCCAGCGAACGGATCACCCACCAAGACATGTCGAATTCCCACCAGCGATGACCATGGGCGGCCGATCGAGGCTCGGCATGATGATTGTTGTGCCAGCCTTCGCCGTGGCTGAACAAGGCGATCAACCAATTGTTGCGGCTTTCGTCGCGAGTGTCGTAATTTCGGTAGCCGAACACGTGCGTAATCGAGTTGACCGCCCAGGTTCCGTGCAGCACAAACACCGTCCGCATGGCGACGGCCCAGACGTAATAGCTGGCCGAGTAACGGAGCGCCCCGCTGATGCCGTCGACAAACCAACCGACGCCGGCACCGACGAGCGTGATGACAATGGCGTGCGCCAGAAAGACGAAGAACCAACCAGTCTTGCGTTCCAGCTTCAAGTAAAACGGGTCGCGTAACAGATCACGAACGTATCGTTCGTAATGCGTCGTTCGATCAAAGTCGCGGTTGCGAACCAGCACCCAGCCGACGTGACTCCACAAGAAACTGACCAACGGGGAATGCGGGTCAGGTTGTTTGTCGCTGTGTTGATGATGCATCCGATGGATCGCGACCCACCGCGCCGGCGAGTCTTGCAGGTTGCACATTCCAAGGATTGCGAGGAAATGCTCGAGCCACTTCGGACAGGTGAATCCGCGATGTGTCAGCAGTCGGTGGTAGCCGATCGTGATTCCGAGCATGCCGAAGACAAAGTGACCCGCGATGGCGAGTATCAATCCCGACCAAGTGAAAAGGTATCCGGCGAGCGGCGGGATGATTGCCAGGAGGGAAACCACATGGACGATCGCCAAGACCGTGACATAGGACCAGAGGATCCGAAAGGGTTTCGTCGTCTCGGGGTGCGAGAGACTCTGCGGATCGTAGCCCTCCGGCGACGAGGAGTCGCTGGAATCAATCGGCGATTGCGGTGTTTCGACTTCGACTGCAGACATTTGGCCCAACTGGTTCTCGGCACATTTCTTCGATGGCACGGCCCTTTCAGTCTGGTGAACGGGGGCCACAGGATGCCGTCGCCTTGATTTGGCTCCTTCCGAACAGGTGTCGGATCGTAGCCTAGTTCAGTACCGGGAAAGCAGGCCAATCGACACAAAAAAAGCCGCCACGAGCAATTCCGAGGCGGCTGTGGAGAATCATCGAAGCGACTACTTTTCGTCGTCGGCTTTCTTGACCTTCTTTTTCTTCTTCAAGGAGACCTTCATGACACGCGTTTTGGGCATGCCGAGAACGTTTTCTTCTTCATTGAAGCGATCTTGCTTTTGCATCTGAGCGATTCGCTCGGCGCGGGTCAGCACGTTCCGAGTCTTGATCGCCCCGGCGCGGACTTTCAGGCTGCGGTCGAGCGTCATCGTTCTGGTTTCCGTGGAGAAATATCAATTGGTCGAATTTGGACCGCGGAAGGTAGCGTTTTCCGCCGGGGCTCACAAGCACAAATCCGGCAATCGGCACGGGATTCGCTCACCCTGCCAGAGAACCTGTGCGGCAATCGGGCCGCGTCCGGCCGCCCAGCGTTGGCTCGCCGTTGGCTCAGCGTTTGACCCGGGCGTTTCCCGCCCAGATGCTCCAGACCTGGTCTTCATCGGCGGGTTGGCCGTAATCGGTGTACATCGTCGCGGCGAGTGCACCGGTCGCCCAGCCGAATTGCGTGCACTTCTCGGCCTCCCAGCCGTTGAGAACGCCGTAAAGCAGTCCGCCGACGAAGCCGTCACCGCCGCCGATTCGATCCAGAACGCCGATCTCGCGAGGCATCACGACGTGGTAGTCGTCCCCATGCGAGACGATCGCGCCCCAATGGTGAAGGTTGGCGCTCTCGACTTCGCGGAGCGTCGTCGCGAAAAGCGAAGCACCCGAGTACTCCGCTTTGACGCGTTTGATCATCTCTTTAAAGCCTTCGATCTTTGCACCGATGTCCTGACCGCCGGCATCGGGGCCCTCGATCCCGAGGCAGAGCTGAAAATCCTCTTCGTTGCCAATCAGAATGTCGGCGAGTCCGGCGATCTCCTTAAAGTCTTCCGCCAGTTCGGCCTCCCGGCCGCGCCAGAAGGAGGCCCGGTGGTTGAGGTCGAATGCGATTTTCGCACCATGCTTCTTGGCGGCGCGGGCGATCTCGACACAGAACTTACTGGTGTCCTCCGATAGCGCCGCGATCAAGCCGGACATGTGGACGATCTTGGCACCCTCGTGGCCGAAGATTCGTTCGAGATCAAAATGCTGAACGCCCAACAGCCGACCGACTTCTCCGGCGCGGTCGTTTTGGACGCGTGGACCGCGCGTGCCCCAGCCGCTGTCGGCCATGTTGATCTGATGCCGCACGCCCCATGGCGTCTCTTGTTCGAACTCCGGACCTTCGTAGTCCATGTGCCGCCGCGCGAGATCGTCTTTGATGAACCGGGCGACGGGGCTGTCTTTGACGAACGCCGTCAGAATCTTGACGGGCAGGCCGAGAAATGATGAGACGCTACCGACGTTTGACTCGGCGCTGGTGGCCTGCATCTTGAACGTATCACTGCTGTGAAACGGTTGGTGATCGACGGGCGTCAAGCGGGTGCCCATGCTGGTCGGAATGACGAGCGCGTACTTGGCGTCGCTACGAAGTTCAATCATGGGATCGATGGGGAAAGCGGTGGAGAGGGAAGATAGAGAGCCGCTAGATCGTGACCGAAGCAAAGCCACCGTCGACGGCAATGTTCTGTCCGGTCACAAACGAGGATGCCTTTCGACTGGCAAGCCAGACCGTCGCGCCCGCGAGTTCCTCGGGTTTACCGAAGCGGGCCATTGGTGTGTGACCAATGATCTGTCCACCGCGCTCGGTGTAGCTGCCGTCATCATTGAAGAGCAATTTGCGGTTTTGCTCGGCGGGGAAGAAGCCGGGGCTGATCGCGTTCACTCTGACGCCGGTGGTCGCCCATTCCCGCGCCAGCCACATCGTCAGATTGATGACCGCGCTTTTGGCGGCCGAATACGCCACAACGCGGGAGAGCGGAATAATGCCGCTCATCGAAGCGATGTTGATAATGCTTCCAACGCCAGCGGAGATCATGTCTGGTGCGAAGACCTGGCTCGGCAACAACGCGCCGCCAACAAGATTGAGATCAAAAACGTCTCGCCATGCATCCAGCGGCAACTTGCAAAAATCACCGCCCGGAGGGATCGTCGCGTCGGGGCGATTTCCACCGGCGGCGTTGATCAAAACCGAAGTCGGCCCGCCGGCCCAAGCCGAGATCGCCTCGCGCGCCTCGTTGAGTGAATCGGCTTGCAGTCCGTCGGCGGCGAAGAACTTGGCGGTACCGCCGGCATCGGTGATGCTCGCGACACGCGCCTCGCCGCGTTCAGCGCTACGGCCGATCACCGCCACCTTGGCTCCACTGGAGGCAAGCGCCTCGGCCATCGAGCCGCCGAGTTCACCCGTGCCGCCGATCACCGCGGCGATTTCATCGTTGAGTTGAAAGAGGTCGTTCATGCGCGACACTGTAAAGAGGCAAGCTCAGACCGTCGAGAGGCGGGGGAAAGTGGAAAGTGGAAGTGCGCGCAGGTGCTCCGGTCACTCTCAACTCTCAACTCGCAACTTTCAACTCCTCTCTCATCCTCCGATCGAGTACATCGGTCGGCTCGGAGGTTGAAACCCTTCTTCGTCGATCCCGTGGCCGGCAGCTTTGGCGGCGACCGCTGATTGAATGATCCCCAGGA
Source organism: Planctomycetota bacterium (assembly GCA_038520195.1). Lineage (GTDB taxonomy): Bacteria > Planctomycetota > Planctomycetia > Pirellulales > Pirellulaceae > Stieleria. The sequence goes on along the minus strand of JBCBLJ010000036.1, from coordinate 10,606 downwards.
GGTCGTCGTCGTCAGCTCCGTCGCGCATTGGGTCTCGGACGGAGTACTCTTCACTGGAAAACAGGCAATTGCGAATCGCACCATCGGCGGTCAATCGAATTCGGTTACAGGATTGGCAAAACGGTTCGGTGACGGAGGTGATCAATCCGATGCCGTAACCGCCTGGAAGGACGTAGTCGCGAGCGGGTTGAGACGGATGAGTGCCGGCCTTCGTTTCCATCGGCCCGAAATGGCTCTCGATGATCGAGCGAATTTCCCTGCCGCTCAGCACGCTGTCCTGACACCAAGCGCGATCGGTGTCGAGCGGCATGAATTCGATGAATCGGATCTGGACGCCCCGCTCGATCGCGAAACGAACGAGTGACACGATCTCGGACTCGACAATCCCTTTCACGGCGGTCGTGTTCAGCTTGATCGACTCGAAGCCGGCGTCGATTGCGGCGTCGATGCCCGCGATGACCTGCGAGATGCCTTTCCGCCGCGAGACACGCTGGAAAGTCGCTTCGTCGAGCGTATCGAGGCTGATGTTCAGTCTTTTCAGGCCCGCCGCCCGGAGCTCGGTCGCGAAAGACGGCAGCAGAATTCCGTTGGTCGTCAGCGAGAGGTCCGCGAGGCCGTCGACCGACCCGATCATCTTCACCAATTCGGGCAGGCCTTTCCGCACGAGTGGTTCGCCACCCGTGAGCCGCACCTCATGGACACTACATTGGTTCACCAGTAGCCGGACAATCCGCGAGATTTCCTCAAACGTTAATAAAGCTTCGCGAGGCTCAAATTGGGCCCCATGTTCTGGCATGCAATAAAAGCAGCGCAGGTTGCATCGGTCGGTCACGCTGACACGCAGACTCGTATGCAACCGGCCAAATCGGTCAAGCAGAGGTCGGTTTGGGCTCGGGACTGAGTTCATTTTCGTGACAGGACAGTTCTTCAGTGGGAGGATTCTTCCTAGGGCAGACCAACTGAGCCCTTGCCGCAAGAGGTGGGGCACGGGATTTCTGCGAAACCCGCCAAAGGGGGTATTAGATTGGGTTGTTTCGCCCCCAAGGCGGATTTCTTCCACATTGCGCTTTGCCTTTCACGACGGTTGTCGTTACGTTCGAACTCGCGTGGGACGGCCTAAATGTCCCGCGTAGCCGTTTCCCCACCCGTTCGTCTCACTTTTCCGGCGAACGCTTTTCTACAAGTCAGGTGATCATTATGCAAAAGCTTTGCCGCCAATGGTGCGTGGCTCTGGCGATGCTCTTTGTTGCTTCGACATTCACCGCGACCGTTCATGCTGGTGATTTTCCGGCAAACAACTCGCGCGAAATTCGCTTGCTCAAAGCCAAAGTCCGTGCTGCTCAGTTTCTCTCCAAAGCGACTTTTGGACCGACGCAAGAAGCGATCGATGAACTTGCTCTTCGGATGAGCCAAATCGGGTACCGTCGCGCGGTGTCGGAATGGGTCGACTATCAGCTCGACCTACCGTACACGTCGCACGAGCAAGTCGCCCGTGACATTATCGAACTCAACGGCAGGACGCCAACGACGCAGAGCGTGGGCGTAAGCCTCTACCGTTATCAAGCATGGTGGCATGTCGCACTGACCAGCGAAGACCAGTTGAAGCAACGTCTGGCCTGGGCTCTGTCGCAAATCTTTGTGATCGGTGACGGCGGCACCGGATTCAACAACGACGACGATCGCAGCATTGGAAACGGCGAACGATCGATCGCAGATTGGCTCGGCATGTCGCGCTACTATGACAGTCTCGGGCAAGGTTCCACCGGAACCTACCGCGAGATGCTCGAAGAGGTGACCTACAGTCCGTTGATGGGAGTTTGGCTCAGCAGTGTCCGCAACCGAAAGGCGGATGTGTCGGCGGGCCGATTCCCCGACGAGAACTACGCTCGCGAGATCATGCAGTTGTTCTCCATCGGCTTGTACCAATTGCACCAGGACGGTCGGCTGAAGGTGGATGAGAACGGTGAATTGATTCCGACTTACGACAACGAGACGATTCGCGAGTTGTCGCGGCTGTTTACCGGTTTCAAGTATCACCACAACACGAACACCAGTTTCTATGTCGGTCGAAACTATGGCGATCGGATGCAAGTCCATGTCTCCGAGCACGACAATAACTTCGACTACTCCGAAGATCCCAACGCACCCAACAGCAAAACGATTTTCGGCGTCACGCTTCCGCCGCTGTCTCAACCCGTTTCGGTCGAGTCCTGCGAAGAAGAAATCGGCGCAGGATTGGATGTGTTGTCCGAACATCCAAACGTGGCACCCTTCATTTCACGTTTGCTGATCCAACGACTCGTCAAATCGAATCCGTCGCGGGCTTATCTGCGTCGTGTCACTCGTGTGTTCAACGACAACGGCCAAGGTGTTCGCGGTGATCTCCGAGCGGTCGTCAAAGCGATCCTCACCGACCCCGAGCTCTACCGCAGCCAACGTCTCGTCCGGCAGCGTTCTCCCTTGGGCGTCAAGGTCATCACGCGCGGCACCGAGTACAGCCGACTCCGCGAGCCGATCAATCGGGTGACTTCGCTGATTCGCGCCATGCGTCCGTCGTCGGACTACGAGCAGGGCTACATGATGCTGAATCATCAGATTCGTGATGATCTCGGCCAACTGCCGTTTCGCTCGCCGACGGTGTTCAACTTTTACTTGCCCGAGTTTCAGCCGCCGGGCGATTTGATCGGTTACACCCCTTCGCGTCGTAATCCCTATGACTCGTTGTTCGCACCGGAGTTCCAAATCATCAACGGCGTAACGATGAACCGGACGCTCAATCGTCTGCGGACGTTCTCTCGCAATCGCTACGTGCAGTATGGGATGCGGGTGGGTACGTGCCGAATCACCTTTGATCTCGCACCAGAGATCGAGCTCGCGGCAGACACGGCAAACCTCGATGAGATTCTGCGGCGGTTTGACCTCCTGCTTTGCAACGGAACGCTCAGCGAGACGACGAAGACAAGCATAAGGGATGCGATCCTGTCGGAGCCGAGTGCGACGGCCATTGAACGTGTCGAGACCACATTGATGCTGGTCCTGATGTCACCCGACTGCGCTGTCGAGCAATGATCGCGCCGTTTTCAATTTGAACCAACTCACTCATCTGCTTATTTGGACAAATCGTTATGTTCCATCACTCTGAATCCGGTGAATCGATTCTCACGTCGCGCCGCGCGATGCTGAAGTATGCCGGCGGCTGCGGGTTGATGACGAACACGTCGTTGCTGGCGACGCTGCTCAATCTTCAAGCCACCAAGTCCGCGATGGCGCAAACTGACACCAGCGGCTACAAGGCTTTGGTGTGCTTGTTCTTCCACGGCGGCAATGACGCCTACAACACCCTCACGCCCTACGACGGTGATTCGACGAGCGGCGAATACGGTGATTACTACCAGGTCCGTGGTGGCTTTGACGACGGCACCAACAACCCTGGTGGTTTGGCGCTTGAACAAAGCACCCTCGTGCCCATCTCCGGGCCCAACAGTCGAACGTTTGGGCTGCACCCGGGAATGGCAACGCAGGTCGGCGGACCGTCGGGTGACCCGACCGACGACGGCGTTGCGGGTCTCTACAAGAGCGGCAAGCTCGCGTTTGTCACCAACGTGGGTTCGCTCGTCGAACCGACCTCGCGCGCGGCTTACAACACGCAAGCGAATCTTCCCCTCGGCTTGTTTTCGCACGCCGACCTCCAGCGACACTGGCAAACTGGTGTCCCTCAGACTCGCAGTCAAGTTACTGGCTGGGGCGGTCGGATGGCGGACTTGATGTTGAGTTCGAATGCGAACGACACCGTCTCGATGAACATCTCGATCTCCGGCATGAACATGTTTCAGACCGGGGGCACCGTTGTTCCATACGCGATCGGTACCGGTGGCGCAACACTGTTCGGCGGGTATTCGCACGACCTCAGCACGTTGAATCGACAGAACCGGATGGGAACCCGGGGATTCGACTCAATGCTGGGGCAGACCTACGCCGACCTGCTAGCGAAGTCTTTCGCCGAGGCGAGTCGAAACTCGGTCGACGCGGCAATCGATTTCAATGCCGCCGTCAACGCGGTCAATCTCAATACCGAGTTTGCCTCGGGTAGTCCGAACGCCCAGCTCGAAATGGTCGCTCGGTGCATCGGTGCACGCCAAGCACTCGGGCAGACGCGGCAAATCTTCTTCGTCTCCTATGGCGGTTGGGACATGCACACCAACCTGATCAGTGGGCATAACTATCGGTTGCCCATGGTCAGTCAGGCGATGAAGTCCTTCAATGACGCGATGGTCGAACTCGGGGTCGATAGCGATGTGACTCTGTTCACCGCATCCGACTTCGCTCGAACGTTGGGGACCAACGGACAGGGAAGTGACCATGGCTGGGGTGCCAACCACATGGTGATGGGTGGTGCCGTCGATGGCGGGAAGATGTACGGCGAGTATCCCAGCTCGCTACTGAACCCGACGTCGGACGCCGATCCTTCCCTCGGCAATTTGAACTTGGGTCGCGGCCGATTGATTCCCACGACGTCGGTCGATGAGTATGCGGCCGAGCTCGCGATGTGGTTCGGTGTGGGTAACAACCAGGATCTGGAAGATATGTTGCCGAACATCCGCAACTTCTACACCACTGGTGGATCGACCGGGCCCCTCGACCTGTTCGTCTAATCGACCTTGCGTCGCCACGACAACGAAATCCCGAGCGTCTCACGGCCTCGGGATTTCTTGTGCGCTTTCCTAGCCCGGCTCGCCACGACGCGCCGCGTGATGACCAACAGATGTTCTTTGGGGGCTCTCAGGCTGTTAAAGTCAGGGGATGAGTGACGACGACGACGACGACGAGTTTGATTACGACGAGTTCGTGGAACGCGAATTCGGCTCTCCTCCGCGATCCAAGTCCGTGCCGTATCATTGGCAAGTGGTCGCGTTGGGCTTGGTGGCGCTATTTGTTCTCTCCTATTGGATTGGGCTTGGTCTTTGGACGCCCTTTTAGATTGTCCGCCAGATACTCCTCGCGACGTTCGGCGAACCCTGAATCAATTAATCGACGACGGGACGCTTGGAACAGCGATCTTTCGGCACCAGACGGCGTCGACGAACACCGATGCACTTGGAGAGGTGCATCACGGTCTTGAGCAAGCACTTCCGCGACTTCATTGGGCCGATCGACAAACAGCGGGCCGCGGACGTCAGGGAAACGCTTGGATCAGCCGATCGAAGGGGCTCACGTTCTCGATGATTCTCCCGCGTGTCTGGTCGCCGGAATCGCCGCTATCGATGTTTGTCGGGGTCGCGGTCGCTCGAGCGATCGAATTCCATTGCGCCCCGGCGTGCGTCGGACTGAAATGGCCAAATGACGTTTATTCCGGTAACGGAAAACTCGGTGGCATTTTGATCGAGTCCAGTCAGGTTCATGTCGATCGGGTCGTCGTCGGAGTTGGGCTGAATTTTGACGAAGCACCTTCGTTGCCTTCGAGTGCCGGGCCACCGCCCGTGTCGATTTCGACGCTGTCTCCACGTGCCATCGATCGCAACCAGTTGCTGGCCGCGGTCGTCGAATCGATCGTGGAGACGCTGACCGACGCTGATCGCGTGGACTTGCTCGCAGCCTATCGCGAGCGTTGCGTGCTCACCGGTGAGAACGTCAGTCTGATTCAGAACGGGCAAACTTTCACCGGTATCTGTGGCGGCGTTTCCGAGCGTGGTGAGTTGCGGCTACGGATCGGTGATCAGGACAGAGTGTTTCTCAGCGGCGAAGCGAGACGCACTCGCGTGGAGGCCTAGCGGCCATGAGGTCGGACTCGTGCGGCGGGCTGGCACTGCGGGCACCAGTAGAGCTTTCGTGCCGCGATTTCATCGGTGCGAACGGCGTCGGTGCATTCGGGGCACACCTCTTTTCCATAGACGCGAAACCGCTGGCCCCCTTCCAAGGTCGCCAAGGGCGCACCGGCTTCCTTGGCCGTGACCGTGATGATCTTGCCGTACTTGAGACCCGTCCGCATCATCTTGCCGAGCGACCGCCAAAGTCGGTCAAAGGTCGCCGGGTCAAGTTCGTTCCCTCGCGTGTTAGGGTTGAGGCCGAGTTCAAAGAGAAGTTCGGCGCGAAAGATGTTGCCCACTCCCGCAATCACGGACTGATCGAGTAGCAAAGCCCCGATCGGTTTTTGGCTCACCCGCACGATTTCCCAGACGTCACGCTTCTTTCCGCCGGCGAGTGGATCGGGGCCGAGCTTGCGAAGCACTTCCTCTCGCACGCTTTCATCAATGACTCGACACGTGGTCGGTCCATTGAGATCAAGTGCATAGTCACTCCCGACGAGCCGCATGCGGACTTTACCAACGGGTTTCGGCGGGGGGGCGTCGTGTTCGCGGAACTTGCCGTACCGGCCGAGGTGCACGTGAACGTAGCGGCCGCCTTCGAAACGATAGAACAGATGTTTGCCGACGGCTTCGACGTGCTCCAAGATTTTCCCCGAGACCTTTCGCGCGTCGCCTCGAAAGCGACCCTGCGGACTGGTCACCCGCAAAGCTTGCTCAGAGAAAAACTCACGGTGCCGTTTGGCGAGAAAGTGTGTCTTGTGTCCTTCGGGCATGTTGTTTGTCTGCCGCGGTGGATGGTCGCGAAAAGAAGCTTGTTCGAAGGGACCGTAGCGCGTCGCACACCAGCACGGACCGAGAAGACAATCGTCGCGTGAGACCAAATGGTGAATTTTGGTTTTGCCTGTTGACGACGCTCAGTGACCCCTGTACTATCTATCTAGAACACTGGATCACCCGGTGCGATTGAGGCACAGCATGTTTTTTGCGATCGATGTCCACAGTGATGTCGCGATTTACCTTCAGCTGGTTCGACAGGTGAAGTTTGCGGTCGCGGCGGGAACGTTACGGCCTGGCCAACTTTTGCCGAGCGTCCGCGCGCTGAGTCAGCAGGTGGCTCTCAACCCCAACACGATCGCTCGGGCATTCAATCAGCTGCAGACCGACGGAGTGATCGAAACACTGCGTGGTCGTGGGATGGTGGTTCGAGACGAGGCCGTCGAAACCTGTCGCCAGGAACGCGAGGCGGTTCTCGATGAGCGTATCGGATCGGTCCTCGCGGAGGCCTGGAACGCGGGTCTGTCCAAGAGGCAGATCAAGTCATTCGTCGAGGGGCATCTACGTCAGCTCTGCGAAACCCAACCGACGGTGTTGACCCCGTCCGACGGCGAAGCGGATTCAGCCGACGAGTCGATTTAACTTGTTGCGAGGTAAGCCATGGAACCCGTGATCACCGCTGATTCGCTGACGATGCACTTTCGTCGATGCGACGCTTTGCTCGGCGTCGATTTGGAAATACGTCCCGGTACCGTTTTCGCGTTGCTTGGAGAAAACGGGGCCGGCAAGACAACTCTGATTCGAATTCTGACGGGGTTTCAAAAGCCGTCCGGGGGTACCTGCACCGTTTGCGGGCTCAATCCGATCCGCCAACCGGAAGACGTCCGTCGCCAGATCGGATATGTGTCGGACGCACCGGCGCTTTACGACTGGATGACCGTGGCTCAGATCGGCGGATTCACGGCGTCCTTTTACGGCCCGGATTTTCTTCCCAACTTTGATGAAGCGATCCGTCGCTACGAGATTCAGCCCGAACAAAAGATTCGCCACCTCTCCAAGGGGCAACGAGCGAAGGTCGCGCTGTCGCTTGCACTGTCACATGATCCTTCACTGTTGATCATGGATGAGCCGACCAGTGGTCTGGATCCCAAAGTCCGACGAAGCTTTCTGGAATCAATGATCGACCGCGCCGCGACGGGGCGAACCGTGTTTCTTTCGAGTCATCAAATCAGCGAAGTCGAGCGGGTCGCCGACACGATCGCAATCCTCCATCACGGTCGCATTCGCTTGCACGGCGCGTTGGCTGAGATTCGGGAGTCGATTCATGAATTGGTGGTCGATGTCGACGATCCGCTTCGCGCGCTACCGGCGCCGCCGGAACCGGCCGAAGTATTGACCGAAGAGTCCTCGGGTCGATCGAAGCAGCTGTTCGTTCGCGGCCTCGAGCCCCAAATGCTGCAGACGTTTCGTGAGCTGCCGGGCGTCACGTCCGTCCGTTCTCGCGTCGCGACGCTCGAAGAGATTTTTGTGGCATGCACCTCCGACGCGCCGGCACTTGTCTAATTGTTTCTTGGACCCGTCATGAGCACCAACGCTAGCATCGAGTCGATCGCCGTCGCAGATCGTCAAGCGTCTTCGACCGTTTGGTTGTGGTGGAAAGAGACGCGACAGCTCCTTCCACTTGCCGTCATGCTGGCGGTCGTTTCGCTGATGATCGTCACGCTCAACAGCATCGTCAGTGGTGTGGTTGGTAATCTCGGCTACGCACTGCCCGACGAAATGCTGATGTTGGTTTTCCCCGGTCTGTTTGCGACCGGCGCGGGGCCGTTGATGGTTGGTCAGGAGCGCGCCAATCGAACGCTGGATTGGCTGGTCTTGCTGCCCATTTCCGCGAAACGGCTCGTGTTGACAAAGCTCTGCGTCGCGTTTGTCGGCCTCTGCGTGATGTGGTTGTTTGCCGTGTTCATGCTGACGTTCTTGTCGAGCACCGGCGGTTGGCGGTTCGGCAGCACCACCTTGTATTCCGGGACGATCTTCAGTTACCCGGTGTGGGGCGTCCACTCGGTGTTCTTGTTGATCGCGGGCTTTCTCGTTTCCTGGCGGATCGCGAATCAATTCTACTCATTGGTCGCGCTGGTCGGGATCGCGTTCGCTCCGTGGTTCGCGACGCAGTGTTTGGCGATGTTCTTGGACGTCAACTTTAGCGGCGATGAGTTTGAATTCTGGGTGTTGGTCTTCACCAGCGCCGGTGCATTAGTGCTTGCACCGCTCATGTATCTCTCGGCGATCGGGACGCTGTCGCCCGCAGCCGCTCCGACGGCGACACCGATCCTGGATCAACCGCGCCGTCGACACGGCGAGAGCGTGTTGGCGACGGCGCCTCGTTTTGGCACGCAGTCGGGATCGCTGATTTGGCAATCGCTCTTCGCCAGTGTCGGCGTCTGGTGCATCCTGGGTGTGATGATGATCGCCAGCGGGTTTGCCTTGCTCGCTAGTGAGCAGGGTTCCAGCGTCGGTTCGGCGTTCGCCTCATTGCTGGGTCCCTTCGGCGGGGCGCTGCCGCTGCTCGGCTTAGCGCTCGTGGCAACATGCTGGTTCGGAGTTGCCGTATTCAAGCATGATGGTTCGGTCGACCGGATTCGGTTCCTGGCCGATCGAGGTGTTTCGCCGATGAAGGTTTACCTGACGCGACATGCCTTCCCGTTGGCGGCGATTTCCGCAAGCCTGACTCTGTACGGAGCCTGGTTGTTTTTCCGCCAAACTTCGTTGGGGCGGGTGACGCAGATGCCGAGTGTCTTGTCGCTCGCCATCTTCGCGATCTTGCTTTACGGCGTCTCGCAGTGGATTAGCCAACTGGTGCGGACTTGGATCCTCGCGGTGATTCTTGCGCCGCTCCTATCCGTCATGGTCGCCACTTGGCTGATCTTTGCGTACACGATGACCGGCTTTCCCGCCTGGGGATTGGTGACGGTGATGCTGATCCCGTTCTTCGCGACCGCTTGCATGATGCGGCGATACATGGATTCACGCGACCGACCGGCCGCACTTTGGATGGCCGCCGTTGTGATTTTTTTGACCGTCGGAATCCCCGTCGGGCATGCGATCCAGCGAGTGGTGCAAACCCCACAGATGAGCGCATCGGAGCGGACGCAACTGCTTGCCGAAGGGCAACGCGCGGACGCTGGCGCCAACACCGTTCAGCTCACGTTTTCATGGACCAATGTGGAGCACTACGGGCGCAGCGGCAATCTGCTTTCCGCCGTCGAGCAACTCACACGCGTTCAAGAGGGTTTTCGTGAAGAGCCATCGCAGTGGCTCGAGCAACTCGACGCTTTGCGTGCCGATCCGACGTTGGGTGCGACGAGCGACCAATACTACCTGACGCAGTGGCAAGCCCGACTCACTCGCGCCAAGTTAGAGTGGCTCTACGGCGAGGACTCGGATCGGGACGAGCAATTCAACAAACTGGCGACTTGGATTGAAGCCACCGGGGTGTTGCTTCCGGCTTTGCGGAGAAGCGTTCAGCTGGTCGATCAGAACAACGCGGATCAGCTTGAGGCAATGCTGATCGAGTTGTTGACCAGCGACGAAATGGCGAGCAAGCTCGACGATCCGAATGTCCGCGTGGCGATTGAATCGCTCGGTGATCCCGACAGCCGGGCGGAGGCACGTCGCCGAGCTCTGTTGGCGACGTGGTATCGGATCGCTACGCAAAAAGATTTTCGGACGCTGTACCTTCAGGCTCTCGACGCCGTACCCGGCGGCTTGTTGCCTTGGTTGCGGCCGCGCTACCGAGAAATGTTCGTGCTCGCCGCTCTGGAGGGAATCGAGTCGAGCCGGCGGCCGAGCGATGACGAGGGTTGGCGGCGAAAGCTTCATGCGCTCCAGCAACCCTATGGCATCCCCAGAGATCACCGAATTCCGGCACGCCATAACGCATTCGCGTTATGGAGACTGGTAACTCACGCATTGCATCTCCGTATCGGCTGGTCTCGAAAACGCCATAGGGTTGCTGGAGCGCATGAAGC
>JBCBLJ010000835.1:0-3656 GCA_038520195.1 Planctomycetota bacterium | reverse complement strand
GCTGGTCCCAAAAATCGGCTGGTGGGAGGACCCTGTTTCACGCCAAGTTCTCCAAGCTCCGCGATGGGTGGCATTCGATCTCGAAACGGTGCTGCTCGATGCGCTTGACAACAGCCCGCGCATCCAGAGCGTCGCGCATCAAACGGCGGCGAGGTTGGATCGCGTGGTCGAGCAGGATGCCGCCTTCGACGCCAGCACCCTTCTGGGCGCAGACCTCGGGGCGACGAATGATCCTGTCGGCAACACCTTAACGACGGGTGGCGCAGATCGACTCCGCGAACAATCGCTCGACTTCAGCGCCGGCGGTCGCCGCATCACTCGACGGGGCACCGAAATCGAGTGGTCACAGGAGATTGGGTTTCAAGACAGCAACAGCACGTTCTTCATCCCCGTCAACCAAGGCAATTCGCGGCTAAGTCTCAACCTCACCAAACCCTTGTTGTCACGCGGCGGTCGATACTACAACGAACGACTCGTCACTCAGGCCCGCATCGAGGGACGAGCCGCATGGCAGGAAATGCGTCGCGAGGTCGAACAGCGTATCGCCGACGTCATCGCGGCCTACTGGCAACTCAAACAGGCACGCGCACAACTGACCCAGCAGCGCGAACTGCTCGAGCGAAGCCGTCAGATTGAGCGTTTGCTGGAAAGCCGCAAGGACTTTGACGCGGGACGCATCGAAATCGCCAAAGCCCGCCAGCGCGTTGCGCGCCGCGCCGACGAAGTGATCCGGCTTGAAGCAGACGTGGTCACTCAGCAATCACGTTTAGGCGTTTTGGTCGGTAGCGACGCCCTGCTCGCGACGGACCAGGGACTCGAACTGATTCCGACAGATACCGTCGACATCTCACCGACCCAGTGGAGCCTTCGCGACGCCGTCGCTCAAGCGTTGCAATATCGCCCCGAAATTCAAGCGACCACCCACGAGCTCAGCCTTGCCGCTTTGCAGATGCGTGTGAGTCGTGTCGAGCTGGAGCCGCAGCTGAACGCGGTCTTCAACGGCTATCTCTCGCAGCTTAATGGCGGGAGTCGAATCGCAAAGTCATTCCTCGAACAATTCGAAAACGCGCCGACGATCTCTGCGGGTCTCGAGTACGAACTTCCCAACGGCCGGAGGGCGAGTCGTTCCCGAAACCGACAGGCCTTCCAGACTTACAAGGAACGGCAGCAAAATCTTCGTGAAGCGATCCTGCGAACACGGTTTGAAGTCGAATCCGCAATCATCAACGTACAGCGTTACGCGAAACAGCGGGAAAGCAAACGAAAGGTGCTCGCAACGGCGATCGATGAAGAGAACATCTTGACGGTTCGATGGCGACTCGTTGGCGGCGATGGATCGCGAGTCGGTGTCGTACTGGAAACTCTTTTGGACGCGCAGCAGCGGCGAACGACCGCTGAACAAGATCTTGTCACCGTCGAATCGGACTACATGGTCTCACTCGTTCAATTGCAGCGCGCGATGGGAACACTGCTGCTGTACGAGGGCATCCATCCCAATCAGGCTCGCGTCGGTGATGACATTCGCTTCTTCCGTGAGGAACGAACGCCTCCCGATCCCGAAGTCCTCGAGCTTGCTCTCGAAACGAGACAGGAACCATCCTGGGTGAAGCCAGCGTCGCCGCAGACCGCAGCAACAGAACCCAAGCACGACTATCGAGAGCTCGGTTTCCGGCTGCCATGGCGGGATCGCAAAACTCAGGCGAGGCTTGCCTCCGAGGAGCAACTCCCATGAGTACACGCTCCACCTCTGGATCGCGCTCGGCAGTCAAAGTCTTCGCGGCGACCGCACTGAGACGATTCCTGACGCCGCTCATCGTGACGCCGTTCATCGTAGGACTCTCCTGCTTCAACGGTCACGCTCAAGAATATTTGAATGACGTCTCACGTGGAGCGAGCACTCCGCGTGCGGGCTTGGCGATCGAATACGACGGGTTCACCGAACCGAAGTACAACGTCCTCGTCGCGGCAAGCGAAATGGGACGTCTGGAGACGGTCGAGGTGAAGATCGGCGATCGCATCAAACGCGGGCAACTCATCGCCCGACTTGACGACGAACTGCAGCGACAGGCCGTGACCGGCGCGAAGATCCGCGCCGAGATGCGTGGGGAGTTGGAGGCCGCTGAGGCAGAATCGGAGTTGATGAAATTGCGTGTCGATCAACTTCGCTCACTCGCCGTGCAGGAGATGGCGCGTCCCTACGAATTGAAGCGGGCCGTGGCGGATTGGGAAATTGCACAGAAGCAAGTGCTGGCTGCACAGGAACAGATCACGCTACGTCAGCATGAATGGGCACGTTACGAAGAACAACTACGCCGCCGACGCGTTTTGGCGCCCATGGATGGCATCGTCGCCGAAGTGTTCCATTCCCCAGGGGAATATGTTTCGCCCTCCGATCCGACCGTGATTCGACTTTTGGTGCTGAACCAGATCGTGGCGGTGTTCAATGTTCCGGTCGATGAAGTGGGTCGGTTTACACTCGGCAAACGGGTGACGGTTCATCTCACGAGTTTTCCGCGAGGCGTTGTGGGGAAGGTCGACACGCTGTCACCCGTGATCGATGGTGAAAGTGGAACCGTCGAAGTTCGCATCTTGATCGACAACGCGGAAGGCCGACTCCGCGCCGGCGATCGCTGTCACACGATCGGAGATGGGCCGGACAACGCGTCGGTGTGGCGTGGTGACCGAAAGAGGATCGGCATGGGACGTCCGATTCGCATCAAAGACCTGAGCGAAAAGCGATGACCACAACCGCTTCGCGAGCCGACACCTCCGAACCTCGCCCGCTGGCGTCGAATGCCGATCCTTCCGCCACGGAATGGACCACGGCGATGCGGTTGATCGAATCGGTTGCCGCCGCGAAGGATCAGGCCGATGCGGCGATGGAATTGGTGACGGAGCTGGCGAGGTTGTTTCCCGGCACGAATGTTCGGTGCGGCCTCGGCGGAAACCGCCTGAGCCGACTCTGCGATGCGAAGCTCGGATGGCTGGGGCCCTCGAGTGACGGTTTCCAACAAATGAATGTTAGTTGGAATGATGAATCCGGAACACCGAAAACGGCCGACGATTCCGTTGCTTCACACCCACAAACCCTTCGCCTGAATGTCGATGAATCCACCGGTGCCGGACGGTGCATCCTCTTGTTGCAAGGACAAGCCATTGCCGAGCGGGATCGCCTGTGGCTGCGACGTAGCCTCCCAACACTTCGCCTTTTGCTTTGGAAAACCCCAACCGATCCGTTCACGCGGGCTGGTCGGTGGCTTGGGTCTCGCGGGACCAACACGCGTGTGTATCTCGGGCTGGCATTGATGTTCTTAACACTCCTGGTGATGTGGCCGGTGCCTTACCGAGTCCGCTGTTCAGCAGTGGTTCGACCCGCAGAGTCCCGTGTCGTTGCGGCGCCCTTCGCGGCAACCCTCGCCCAGACCCACGTGATGCTCGGCGACACTGTTAAAGCCGGGGATCCCGTCGTGACGCTTGATGGTCGCCTGCTGCGGCTGGAACTTGAAACGATTGATGCACAAATCGGACAACTCAACAAGGAACGCGACATCGCGATGGCGGGAAGACGCGTCGCGGAACGACAGCAAGCGGAGCTAAAGATTCGCGAGTTGAGCCGCCAACGCGACCTTGTCGTGGACCGACTCGACCGACTTGTC
>JBCBLJ010000283.1:0-9248 GCA_038520195.1 Planctomycetota bacterium | reverse complement strand
GTCGCGACGCAGAGCAACGAGGCATCCCAGGCTTTGCCACGCTCGACGCGGAACCGTTCCGTCGTCGGGAAAACCGGCCCACCGAAGGTTGAAGCTGGCATGCGAATGGGAAAGGTAAGGCGGACCCGTCCGAGAGCGGTCCGCGTGATCGACGAAATGACGATGGAAGATCAACTCTGCGTGCAGCTCCATGTCCTTCCAACTTCCATCCCCAAACGCAAACGTGCGGTCATAGTAGGGTTCGGCGGTCCGAACACCCTGCTCGGTCAATTCCCACTTTCCGTCAATCACGTCGACGACCGCCTGCAGATTCTTCACCTTTGTGAAGTCGACTCGATAAGGGAGAGGCCATTGCTCCGATTTCTCCTGCTCCCCAAATTCGATTTTCAAGTCCGCCACCCGGCGCCGGCCCCAGAGATCATGAAGCGTGACCCGGAATCGATTCGGTCCCGGCCTGAGTCGCGTCCGTTCAATCTCCACGTTGAAGTCGCCGGACCGCGCGAGGCGATGAAGGTCCGGACCGATCATCAGTTGCTTTGGCTTCTCGTTGTTTAGCTGGTACCAGATGTTCGCCGCCTGAGAAGCCGGGCGGATCGAACCGAGGATATTGATCAGAGGGTTGGAGTGCCCCACGGTGCCAAACGTTTGGGAGTCACCGTACCAGTAGTCCACCTTTGGCGGCTCGTTCGGCTTGGCAGGCAGAACAACATCTTCACAGTGACCGCGGTGAGAGGCCGAATGACTGATCGTCACTGCGAATAAGACAGCCAGAAAAATGAATTTGTTTCTCACCGCGCCAGCCTCCGCTTGTTTGCACCGGTTCAAACGAAAGGCCGACGGCTAGCCTTTGGAGACGCGGGCCACCATGGAACGATATTTCGTGGGACTCGTCTCTCGAAATCGCTTGAATGTACGATTGAATGTCGTCATTTCACTGAATCCGCATTCCAGGGCGATCTGGGTCACGGACAGGTTGGTGCTCGCTAGCAGCTCACACGCCCGACTGATCCGCACATCCGCGACGAACTCTTGAAACGTCATCCCGGTGTGGGTCTTGAAGAATCGACTAAAGCCACTGGCGCTCATATGAACCACTTCGGCGACCGCATCCCGAGTGATCTCCTGATTGGCGTGTTCCGTAATGAAATCGCAGGCTCGACGGAGACGCTCCACATCCAATTGCGTCGCAACGGGTTGGTAACCGGTCGTGCAGATCGTCCGCATCTCCATCGACGTCGACATCTGATGCAACAACTCCAACAGCCCAATCAGTCGAGCAAGGCCCGTCGTCTCGGTCAGTCGAATGATGTTTTCGGCCAACTCACTCCGTAACTCTCCGGCGGCCTGCAATCCCTGTGAAGCTCGTGAAAGCAACAAGCGAACATCGCGCAGTTCGGGGCGATTGAGCCACTCATTGCCTAACACGGCCGGATCGAAGTGAACCACGGTGGCGTCGATGCGTCCTCGGTCACATTCGTCGTATCGCCAGACATGCGGGAGATTTGATCCGAGCAAGATCACCTCGCCCGGCTCAATCTCGCAGAGCCGATCTCCGATCAATCGCTGCCCACGTCCTCGCGCGACGTGACATAGCTGCAACTCGGGATGGAAGTGCCACGAACAGCCCTCGTATCGTTCGTCAATCCGGATGACACGAACGGACTCATCGGCTCGCGATGGCGCGACAAACGGTTTGGGGGCGACGTAGGATTTTGGAGTGCGTTGCATTGCTGCATCGTAACCTCACCGCTTCGCCGATGTGGTTGTATCGATGCTAGTCGCATCCGATCTTCGAGCTTTTTCGCCCGCCGCGCTCACCCAACGCCCTGGCAGTGCAACGAAACGCCCAGATTGGCAATCGGCCAACGATATACTGAGACTGATTGAGCATGTTCTCGGCTGAGCAGTGAGACCCTTTGAAGTTGGATGGACGATGATGAAATTGGTGATAACGCTTCTGTGCGTGAGTCTCTCCGCGGTCACGGTCACCGCGCAAGACGAGGCCGCGCGACCAACGGATGTCGTCGAGTTCACGCCGCTTTTGGACGGCACGTCGCTTGATGGTTGGGAAGGCGACACGCGTTTCTGGCGGATCGAAGACGGAGTATTGATTGGCCAGACGACGAAAGACATCACGACGCCGAAGAACACCTTTCTCGTCTACACCAAAAAACACTTCGGCGACTTCGAACTTCGTTTCTCGTACCGAGTGACCGGTGGAAACTCGGGCGTTCAATATCGCAGTCAGTTGATCAGCAACTGGGTTGTCAAAGGCTTGCAGGCTGACTTTGAAGACAAGATGCATGGCGGAAAGGACAAGTTTTCGGGAATGTTCTTCGAAGAGAACGGCCGAATGTTTATGGGGCAGCGCGGCGACGTCGTCATTGTTCGATCGAACGATCAAGCGCCCAACAAGCCGCTCCTCGAAAAGATTGCGACCGTCGGGTCGAACGAGTCACTGGAAAAGTACATTCGCCGCGACGGCTGGAACGACTACATCGTGATTGCGAGGGGAAACGTGTTCTTGCACATGATCAACGGTCACGTCATGTCGATCGGGATCGACGAAGACAACCTGAACGCGAAAGACTCGGGCGTTATCGCATGGCAGCTGCATGCAGGCCCGCCACTGAAGATCGAGTTGCGAGATGTACGTATTCGCGAGCTCAAGTAGCGAACGTCGACGGCGCCGCAATCAAACAACACAACAACCCGCAAGACTGAGCTACTCCGGAGCCAACATGTTTCGCGTTCTTCTCCTCCTGGGAGTTTTCCTCTCCGTCGAATTGAGCTTGCTTCACGCTCAGGACGTGCCGCCGGATGAAATCGGATTGTCCCACCAGGGGCTCCAAAAGATCGAAACGTATCTCCAACGCCAATGCGACGAGGGAAGAATCGCCGGTGCGGTGGCGGCGGTCGCGCGACACGGCCGAGTCGGTTTCCTGCGGGCGGTCGGACATCGCGATCTGGAATTCGACGTGCCGATGCGTGCCGACTCGCTATTTCGAATCGCCTCGATGACCAAGGCGATCACGAGTGCGGCGGTGATGAGTCTCGTGGAGGAGGGATCGATCTCGCTCGACGATCCGGTGTCAAAACACCTGCCCGAATTCAAACGCAACCAAAAGGGACTCCCCACGATTCATGACTTGCTCACACATCGTTCCGGACTGACTTACGGTTGGTTCGGTCCGGAAGAACTTGACACGATCTATCGCGAAAACAAGATCAATCATCTTTTCGAGCCGACTGCCGAAACGATGGGCGACCGCGTTGAACGCATCGCAAAGCTTCCGCTCAAATTCGAACCGCGAACAGCATGGGACTACGGAGTTTCCACCGACGTGCTCGGTCGAGTGATCGAGGTGGCCTCCGGTCAAACACTGGATCAATTCTTCAAAGAGCGATTCCTGCGGCCGCTCGGGATGAATGACACGTTCTTCCACGTTCCGAAGAACAAGCAATCGCGGCTCGCCAGTCTTTACACCATCGGCGAGGACAGCCGGCTGGAGCGTGTTGGTTCGAAACCGATCCAAAAGAGCTTCTTTCGCTTTTCCGCTGACTACTGCACCGTCCCCGGAAAGTTTTATTCCGGTGGCGGTGGTCTTGTCAGCTCCACCGGTGACTACCTTCGATTCCTGCACATGCTGTTGCGGGGCGGAGAACTGGATGGAGTCCGCGTCCTGCGACAAGAAACGGTTGCGGCTATGACGCGAAATCAGATCGGCGACATGACGATCTATCTTCCCGGACATGGAGACGGATTCGGATTTGGTTTTGGAGTCGTGACAGACCGAGGCGCCGACACGGACGAGTTCTCCGTTGGCAGCTATTCATGGGGAGGAATCTTCAACACCTACTTCTGGGTCGACCCACAGCAAGAACTGGTTGGTGTTCTGATGACCCAAGTCTTTCCCAACGATCACTTGTCGATTCGAGACGATTTCCGAGAGCTCGCGTATGCAGCGATTGATGATTCAGTTTCCAAACGCACCCCCGACAAACAGCCTCGTAAGGACAACGCGTCTCCCGTTTCCGACGGCCAGCGAGTGCAGGTCCATTCGGCTGAAGCAACCAAGCCAACGATTGGGCAAGTCACGTTACTCGCCGCCGAATACAAGACGCTTGACTGTTACAAAATCAAGACACCGACCGCAGTTTACTATCTCGATAAAGTGGGGGCGGGGCTGGCGGGAATGGTGGATGCCGATGGCAATGACTGGCTGAGTTTCGATCCCAAAGAAGGCACCGGAGCCGCGGGTGAGTATCGCGGTTTCCCAAATGCCGTTTTCCAAGAAGCCGGTAGCTATTTTCACGCGCGTAACTCCGGAACCGATCCGTGCATCACGACGATCGAAACACAAACCGAAGATCGTGTCGTGATCTCCGCCGAGTCCGACAACGGCAAGTGGGCGGCACGCTATACCTTCACCCCCTCCGAATGCACGTTCACGATGACCAAAAAGCCGGAGGGGCATCCATACTGGGTGCTCTACGAAGGGACACCCGGCGGGCAGTACGACGACTCGGATTGGTGGATGACGGCGCGAGATGGCAAAAAACGCCCGATGGGTGAACGACACGACGAAGACCTCCCGGGCATGGCTGAGACAGGTGAGTGGATCGCGTTTGGAGACAACAAAGCGTCGCAGATGCTGGTGCTTCGACATCTCGAAGACGACGCGCACCCCGATCGGTTCTACGAAATGGAAAGCAAAATGACCGTCTTCGGGTTTGGTCGGGCCGGTATGAAAAAGTACCTCAGCACTGTCCCGCAAAGCTTTTCGATCGGTTTTCGGCCTGCGACGAAAACGCTCACCGCCGAGGCATCCGAGGCGCCTTCGCCGAGGCGGGCGAAGATGCAATTCGCTTTCACGAACAAGGGCAATGCCCAGGCCGGCGCAAAGCTCTTTCATGATCAGCGAACGAAATGCTCGACCTGCCACCAAGTCGGCAAAGAGGGTGGCCGAGTCGGCCCCGATCTCAGCAACATCGGCGGCAAGTTTGATCGACCGCATCTGATCGATTCACTACTCTATCCGTCGCGACAGATCGGTTACGGCTACGAAACGACCATCATCCTCACCGAAGACGGTAGGACCATCAGCGGGATCGCTAAAGAAGCAACCGACTCCCACATCACGCTTCTCGATTCAACGAATAAAAATATTCGAGTCGCCAGATCCGAAATCGTCGAATCGAAGGTTTCGAAGACATCCATCATGCCAAGTGGCCTCGAAGGGTCGCTTAGTGATCAGGAATTCGTCGATCTCGTCGCCTACCTCGAAACGCTTGGACGCGGAAAAGCGAAGTTTGGCGGTGGCGTCTCCGGTCCCATCACACTCGCCGAGGGCTTTCAGCTAACCACCGTCGCGACCGGCCTGTCGGGTGCGGTCGCGATGGAGATTGCCCCGGACGGTCGTCTCTTTATCTGCGAGCAAAGCGGCACCTTGAAAGTCAGCCCGCCGATCGACTCTCTCACTGACGGTCCCCAAAGCCTTGTCGACGCGCTCTCCATTCCGGTCGAACTCGACTGGGAGCGGGGGCTCATCGGCGTCACCGTCGCGCCCGATTTCCCATCGAGTCCCCACGTTTATGTCGTCTACGTGACGGACAAGCCCCACACACATCACCGGGTCAGCCGCTTCACAATCGTCGGCGATTCGATCGACCCCAACAGTGAGGTCCTCTTGCTCGAGGGCGATGATCAAAGCAAGTTTGGTGGGAACGTCCCCGCGGGACATCAAGGGGGCGGAATTCACTTCGGCCCCGACGGCAAACTCTACATCGGCATCGGCGAGCAGACAGCCGGAAAACCGGCACAGCAAATGAATGCGCTGCAAGGAAAGCTCTTGCGCATCAACCGGGATGGATCGATTCCGGACGACAATCCGTTCGATGCCGAAACCAGCGGCAAGTATCGCTCGATCTGGGCGAAAGGGTGCCGCAATCCGTTCACGTTCGCCTTCAGCCGCTCGGGCGACATGCTCGTTAACGATGTCGGCGGAAAGTTCGAGGAGGTGAACCGCGGTGCCGCGGGCGCGAACTACGGTTGGCCCGGCGTCGACCATGGACCGACCCAGCGCGCGGGGATCACCGGCTCCATCCACCACTACCCGCAAAGCTGTATCAACGGCGGTGACTTTTGCGAATCCGACCGTTGGCCGAACGAGTATCGAGACAAATACTTTTTTGCCGATTTCAACCAAGGCTGGGTGAAATACATCGACCCGAAGTCACCCGGAAAGTCGCATCCCTTTCTGAAAGGAGTTCGCCGCCCCGTCGACCTCCGCTTCGCACCCGACGGAAGCCTCTACGTTCTCCTGCGAAACGCATGGGTTGTCGATGACAAGTTCCAAGGTGGTACCGGAGCCCTGCTTCGGATTTCCCGCACGAGTGAATAGAAGCCAATCGATGTGGTTTGGTCGAGTTCTGAGATCGGCGTCTCACACGCTTGCTGCCTCCCGATTCGTAACACGATTTCCCAACACGTTGAAAAGTAAATGACGCGTTCATTGATTTGTTGCTTCACCATCGCTGTCGCAATCACGCAAGTTGTCGCGACGAATCCAATCGATGCTCAGGAGGAACGTCGGAAGCTCGTTATCGACGCGGATACCGCCAATGAGATCGACGATATGTATGCGATCACTCGTATGCTCAAGCAATCGAAATTCGACGTCGTCGCGCTAACATCCACTCAATGGATCCACTACCTCACCGACAACGATTCGGTGGTGGCCAGCCAACGCGAGAACGAAGCACTGGTTCGAATTCTGAGGAAAACCACCCTTCCGACACCGATTGGCTCGCGAGAACCCATGGGCAAGCCCTGGGGAGGCGACGAACCGAAAGACTCTCCCGCCGCGCAATTCATTATCTCGGCTGCGAAGTCTGCGAACCCCGATCAAAAGCTGATTGTGGTTTGTCTCGGAGCATCCACCAATCTTGCTAGCGCAATCCGTCTCTCGCCCGGGATCGCGAAGAATATCGATGCCTACCTGCTTGGCTTTCGCTACGACTTTCAGAAACAGGTGTGGAACAAGTCATCGTTCAATGTTCGACGCGACCTGAACGCGGCGGACTATCTCTTGAACTGCGAAGAACTCACGCTGCGCGTGATGCCCGCCAACGTCGCTCGTGCCCTGACGTTCCCACGCGACCAGACATTCAAGCGTCATCAGGCCATGGGAGAGTTGGGGGCACATCTCACCGCCAAATGGAATGCGCGATTCGCCGAATTCGAGAGCTGGGTCATGTGGGATCTCGCGTTGGTGGAAGCGATCTTGAGGCCCGAGTTCGCCACGAAGAAGAGCGTGAGTACGCCTCCGGAGAACGTCTCTCGGATGATTCAGGTCTACGAGACAATTGACTTCGAGAAGATGCGTGAGGATTACTGGTCCGTCGTGCTTCCCACGCTTTAGCAAAACGGCGTCTGCCGTCCACCAAGCACGCAGGCGGATTAGGCCACCAACCGTCGCGGGTGGGACGGTTGTCTATCGCTAAGCGGGTTCCTTCTTATCGAATTCCGCATACCAGGCATTGAAGGCGCGTGGCACGACTTGGGGCGAGAAGATGTACCAATCGGCGAACGCTTTGGGTAATCGAAATTGGGCGGCGGCTTCCTTAATACCCAGCCCCTTTTGATGGGCGGCACGAACCGACTCCTCCATCATCGCCAAAAACTCACGATAGAGTTCGAGATCCGTTGGCGAAGCGATTGCGCCATGACCAGGAACGTATCGCGTCTTTTCGTCGCGTCTCAGTCCGGCCACGGTCTTCTTCAGCGCACGTGGCTTCGCATCGGAGTAGTTCGGAATCAACTTGTTAAAGAACAGATCGCCACAAAACACGAGGTTCTCGTCAGAGACTTCGATGGTGACGTCGCTGTCGGTGTGGCCTTCGTGGCTCGCAATGGTCACGGTTCGCTCGCCCAGGTCCAATTTCACGGGTTCGTCGGTAGCAATCGAGCCGATGTCCTCCAGCATTTTCGCGGGTCGAGGCATCGCTCGATTCTGTTTTTCGATGCGACTCCGCGTCTCATCGGTCAACCAGAGTTTTGTGGCAGCCTGATCAGTAGTGAACCCTGCCGACCCGGCGGAATGATCGCTGTGAAAGTGGGTGACGACAACATCGGTCGGCCAACGTCCCGTCAATTCTCTTGCCTTTTCCGCCAACCATTTGGCACCAGCCGGTTGATTGAATGCCTCGACTACAAGAACACGGTCGGTTCCAGCGATGATGCCGCCATTGGAGACCGTGGTGAAATCGCGTGTCTCAAACGGAGTGGAGACGAGCGACCAGACACCTTCGCCGAGTTCTTCCAGACGCCCCCATTTTTCCTTCGCAACGATTTTTGCCTCCGCCGATTCCGCGAATGCGCGGCGGGCCGCAAGCGGTGAAACAGCAAACAGTCCGAGCAGCCAGGACGAGCAGGAAGCCGAGCGCTGCAAGAATTCTCTTCGGTCGGGATGCGTCACGTTATTAAGTCTTCAGGAGGGATAACCGGCCAGTGCGGCGGGACGGTCGCTATCGGGTCAAATCGTTGGCGGGCGTAACGTCGATTTGAACTTATTCTCAATCGCCATTGGACAACGACAACCGTCACGGGATTCAGCTATTCTCTACGCGGACAGGTGACGTCGGGCTCGTCAACGAGGTTGTCCAAATGTACGTTCCCAAAAACAAGGATTGACCGTGTTTACATCCCGCGTTGGCATCGGCCTGATCGCATTGGGCTTCGCATGCATGCCCACTGTCGAACTGGCCGCGGACGACTGGACGCGATTTCTAGGCAATCGCGGTGACGCGACGGCCGCGAACGAAGACCTGCCCAAGGTTTGGAGTTCGTCAAAAAATCTACTCTGGCGAACGGAGCTCCCGGGACCAGGTGCTTCCTCTCCAATCGTCGTCGGTGATCGCATTTTCATCACCTGCTACACCGGTTACGGAGACGGATCAGGCGGAGCGATCGGTGATCTGACACGCCACCTGATCTGCTTCGATCGCGAGACAGGCCAACGTCAGTGGATACGGTCTTTCAAGAATCCCCCAGGCATCGATGAAGATCCTTATCGGAGTTACATCACGCACCACGGCTACGCGACGAACACACCGATCTCCGACGGAAGCTCGCTTTTCGTCTACTTCGGAAAGACCGGGTTGTACTGTTTTGATCTCGACGGCAACGAAAAGTGGCACCTTCCAATCACCTCCAAACCGACCAAGACTCGGTGGGGTTCGGCAGC
>JBCBLJ010000973.1:0-2794 GCA_038520195.1 Planctomycetota bacterium | reverse complement strand
GAACGCCTGAAGATGAGCGTCGGTTCGGTCGACAACACGGGCTCACTCTCACTGATTGACCGTTTCGAAGCCTTACTGGATTCGGGGCGACGGATCGCGACGAGCACGGACGATGAGTGGATTTGCGCCGAGGTGATCCAAGCCGCCGCGATTTTGCTTCGTGGCGATCGCGTGTTGATGGTCTTGGAAGACCCGCAAAACCAACTCGTCACGTCGCCACCGAACCTTCCATTTGACGCCTCGATCGTGGAGAAGTCGCGTCAGAGCGGCGGCGCCGTGATTCGCGAACACGAACACATCGAAACCGAATCGGGGAACTCCGGCACCGCGTTCTTTGAGGAATCGGTCGGAACGTTTCTTTGCTGCCCGATTTATGTGCGCGGTGAGATACGATCGTTTCTGTACGTCGCGAATTCAAGAGTCGTCGGAATGTACGGCGACGACGAGGTGCGGATCGCGAACTATCTGACGTCTGCCGCCGGAGCGGCGTTTGAAAAAGCCGACGGATTCGCACAGCTTCAAGACTTGAATTTGACGCTTGAGCGAAAAGTTCAAGACCGAACGACGGAGTTGCAGCAACACAGTGACGAACTCGAACGGACCGCCGATCGGCTACGCGCGACTCAAGTCAATTTGCGCAAAGCGAAGGACGCCGCCGAAGACGCGAACCGCGCCAAGAGCGAGTTCCTGGCTTGCATGAGTCATGAAATCCGCACGCCCATCACCGCCGTGCTCGGCCACGCGGAGCTAATGCTGCGAGGCATTGTGTCCGATCCTGAAGAACAAATGCAGCATCTGGAAACGATCCATGGCAACGGAAGCCATTTGCTGCAGCTACTCAACGACATTCTCGATCTGTCGAAGATCGAAGCCGATAGAATCGAAGTCGAGCAAATCAGCTGCACTCCAGCCAAGGTCGTCGGGGACGTGATCAAATCGATGCGGGCTAAAGCCGAGCAGAAGGGAATCTTCCTTCGGCTGCGTTCGGATTCGGGAATCCCGGAATCGATCACCAGCGATCCGACTCGGTTGCGTCAGGTCGTCACCAACGTCATTGGCAACGCGATCAAGTTTACCGCCGAGGGTGGGATCACCGTGTCGCTTTCCACCGTCTGTGACTCGTCGACGGCGTTGCCACGCCAATGCTGCATTGCAATCAGCGATACCGGAATCGGCCTTGAGCCGGCGCATCTCGACAAGATCTTTGATCCGTTTTCTCAAGCCGATACGTCCACAACTCGAAAGTACGGCGGGACGGGTTTGGGATTGCCGATTAGCAAGAGTCTTGCGGAGTCTCTCGGCGGTGGGCTCGATGTGGTGAGCCAACCCGGCGAGGGCAGCACGTTCACGATTCGGATCGCCGCGGACACCAGTCACGGTGATCGCTTGCTCGACCAAGAAGAAGTCGTGGAATTGGCCGAGGGGGCACATCGTGCGCAGTGGAGACGCGTCGATCTCACCGGTGCCCGCGTGCTGTTGGTCGATGATGTCGAGACGAACCGCGGGTTGATCTCACGACTGCTCATCGACGCCGGTGCCGAAGTCGAAACTCGCGAGAACGGTCAGGAGGCCGTGGACTACTTCACCGAAGGCGGGCGAGCCGACAACGACTTGGTCGACGTCGTCCTGATGGACATGCAAATGCCTGTTCTCGATGGCTACTCCGCGACCAAGCAACTGTGCGACGCGGGACTCAAAACTCCTGTTATCGCCATGACCGCAAACTCGATGGTCGGTGACGATCAGAAATGCCGGGCAGCAGGTTGCAGCGACTATCTTTCGAAGCCCATCGACATGGATGCCCTGTTGGAAATGGTCCGATCCTGGTCGCACGTTTGCTCCACTTCCAGCGAGCTGTTCAAGCCATCGGCTCGAATTCCGGTCACCGTCGACGCAAACACCGATCGGCCGAAAAAAGAAGTTCGACAAGAGCCGGCGAAGCCTCACACGAGAGAGAAATCACCCAGCGAAACGACTCCAAATGAGACGCATCCGGGAGTTCGCCGTCTTCCCGACAATTGGATGCGAAAGTTTGCAGTGGAGTTCATTGGCAAAGTGGATGCGAAACTACCGTTGGTTCGGCGGTCGCTGACCAACTGTGACTATGGCGAGATTGGCCGGCAGATGCACTGGATCAAAGGTTCGGGCGGAACAGTCGGCCTCGACGAACTTTCGGCGATGGCGAAATCGTGTGAGTTTGCATTGCGTGAGCGAGATACCAGCTCCGTAGGGCAAATCCTGAATGAAATTGAAGGCCACATCCGTGAACTGATCGACGAATCGACACGTGACGGCGTGGGTGCATCAGCGGACTGAGTTCAAAACAGCGTCGTCTCTGGTTCCAGGACCTCGCCCTCGTCGTGGAACGCCCGATCGATGATCGATGTCGCTTCGGGTTCGCGCATGCCGTTGACCATGAGAAGTGCGTCCCACGGCGAGAGTTGGCCATCATTATTCACATCCGCGAACACGGCGTCTCCGGCAGCCACGTCAAGTCTGTCAATGGAGACCGCCCCGTGTTCAGCAATGAGGTTGACGACTTGCAGAAGATCGTGAGGTGCCACTCGCCCGTTGCGGTCGACGTCCATCGGCTCGTCATGGTTATGCCACGCGCGTTTGACATCGACTCGAACCGTGGCCTTGCGACGATCGACGACGTATTCGAATTCGGCGGTTCCGACGAAGCCCGGTGTCGGCTCGAATTCGATCCGGTTGTCATCGGTCAACATGGCGATTCCTCCACGTTCGGGTTGGGTGATGGCGATTGAGAAGGATTCAAATTGATCGATGCGAT
>JBCBLJ010000587.1:0-5410 GCA_038520195.1 Planctomycetota bacterium | reverse complement strand
GTCGCATCGCCTCGGTACGGCGAACACATGGCATTGGGTTGGTTGGAAGCCTCGCGATTCGACCAAACGATCGACGGCTTGTTCATACGCGTCGTCAGAAGCGTCATCCAGGAAGCGATCGATCTCGGCCGGGGTGGGTGGCAGACCGGTCAAATCAAGACTGACGCGTCGCAGAAGTGTGACACGATCCGCCCGGGGGCTCGGCCGCAGTCCGTTCGCACGCATTCGCGCGAAGACGAACCGATCAATCGGATTTTCGGCCCACCCCTCCGTTTCGACCTTCGGTGTCGGCGGAACGCGTGGCGGGACGAAAGACCAGTGGCGGTCGTCTTCGGGCCACTTCGCACCTGAGTCCAGCCACGCAACCAACCGCTCACGGTCTTCCTCGGCGATGACACGATTGGAATCCGGCGGGGGCATTCGTCGATCGGGATCCGACGTCGTCAACCGATCAAGCAATGCCTCATCAAGAATCCCGGACTCAAGCACCGCAGTCCGGTCGTCAAGACGGAGTCCCGCTTCTCGCGCGTCTTCGTCGGGACCATGGCAATGGTAACAAGCATCGGAAAGGACAGGGCGAACATCGCGAGCGAAGTCGGGTTCGGCCGCATCCGCCGAATGGAAAAACGCAACCGCAACAAGACAAAGGGCAGGATTGAGGTGGGACATGCATCCAGTTTACTCCCGCGGTGGCAGCATCTGGAACCACAACCCAGCCGGCCAACAGGAAATGGCCGACGAGTCGGCGGATTCGAACGATCGCGCCGCGTGATCTTCTCGCCATTGGCGACTTCCGGACGGTGACGACGTTCTTCGCGGGCTCAAGTCGCCGAAGATCGTCGGATGCTCCGTTTGAAACTGCGCCCCGAGATGGTCCGGCAACGGGCCTCATCCTGGTCGTGGTCGCCGTTCTCAGCGACTTAACACAGAGCTAGAATTGTGGGAAACAGTTCGGTTTTCGAGATGAATCATGAAAAGTATCCGTTTTCTGACGTTGATCGCCGCCCTCCTGGCCTGCGGCTGCGACAAAGCACCCTGGCGGGGCACCGATGCGGAAACCGCCGATGAATCGGCGGCGACGCCGAGCGCGGAGACCGTCACCGCCGTCGCGGCACAGAAATTTCAAAAGCGTGTCGGTCAGGTATTCGAAAACGTTCTCCCAACGCTGAATGACGCGAGGGAGTTGCTCGACGAGCACGGGGATCTGCCCGAGTATTCGTATATCCCCTTCAAACGAGATCAAACGTCCAACACGGCCAAGATCAATGCCTTGCTCGACGACGCGATCGAAGCGCTGGGGGTTTCGAATGTCAGCGACTATCGCCAGCAAATCTACGACGCCAATTTGGCCATCGCGGAATCTCAGGAGAACATCGCCACGTACCGTCAGAAGCGCGTTTCAGCGACACCCGCCAAAGACCAAAGCCGGTTAGACCAAGTCAACCCGTTTGAACTTTCAAAAGAAGCGCTGGACGAAAAGATCGCTGACGAAGAGGCGAGCATTAAGGGGAATCGCAAGAAACTCGTTGAACTCAAAAGTACCTTCGCCGAAGAACTCTCCAAGATCGGCGTGCAGGTGGATGAAGCCGGCGTCGAGTCGCTGCTTTCGTCCGTCTCCGGAGACGACATCGTCACGATGGCGGTCGTCTTCGATAACATCAAGCACGTGACGACTCAGCTTCAAACGCTGACCGAAGAGAGTGGTGAAGCACTCGAGACGTCGAAGCGATACTACGGAATGTACGTCGTCATGGTCCACGTGATGGACCGAATCCAGAAGACGTTTGTCGCCGACATACGCGAGAAACACATTCCGAAACTGCGTGAATTCTCGGAACAAGCGGACAAGAATATTGAAAGCGCGCGATCGCTGATCAAGTCTGGCGGCGGTGACCGAGATGTCTTGAAACAGAACATCGCTTCCAACCAACTGACCAAAGAAACCGCGGGTCTCTACATCGAGTACCTGGAGCGAAACGCGGAAGTCGTTGCGGCCGAGAACGAGCGGGCTCAATCGAATATCGCGACCGCGATGAACACGTATGAAACCGTCAAGCTTTCGAGTGACGTCGCCGCGCTGATGAAGAGCGGACGACGCGACTTTGAAACGATGATGCGGCTTCGCGTTCCCTCTTTGCGTGAGTTCGGAAACGACGCAATCCGCAAAGAGTTCAATCGAATGACCTCCGAGCTACGTGCTAGCACGTAGCGCTCAATCGATGCATGGAAGTCCCACGCATGGTGGCGATCTTTGACCGCGTGATCGTTGTCGAGGCATCAGCTTGTGGTTGATACACCGGCTTCACGCGCCACCGTGTGTTAGGCTCGCGTCAACTTGCTGACGCGGCCGGTCGAAACCCATTCCGCGACGAAGATATCGCCGTTTAGATCGAAGCAGGCATCGTGCGGATGGACAAATTTTCCGTCTTTCCAGCGCGAGGCGTCGGATCGGATCGCCTTCTTTTTGTCTTCGCGGATGCGATCTTGATCGCCACCGATGGTCGCGATCGTTTGGTGGTTGCGGTCGAGCAACGAGACGCGCGCGACCAACTCGGGTACCAACATCAAGTCGCCTTGTGTATCGAGGTTCGCCGGAAGCCCAAACCCAGTCACCGTCTTCTTGTACTTGCGCTCAAGATCGAAGACTTGCAGAGTGTGGTGAGCCCGGTCGGCGACCACAATTTCCGGGTCCCCGCCCGGCCGATCGTCGATCCAGATCCCGTGTGGCGTCTGGAACGTTCCTTCTCCTTTACCCGGCCCGCCGAAACATGATTTCCAGTTCCCGTCCTTGTCGTAATGATGAATTTGGAACGCTCCGTATCCATCGGCCAACAGAAAATCGCCGTCGGGAAGAAACGCAAAGTTCGTGGGCATGAATCGGTCGCGTCCCCACGTGCGCTCCGGACGGGTCGCCTCGCCATCGGTATACTTCCCCGAGGCCATCGGCGCAAACTTCTGCCAAACGGTCTCACCGGAAAGAGTCAACTTGGCGATCATCTTCACCTGCTGATAGGCCGCGATGTAGAGAAACGGCGTTCCATCTTCAACCCGAACTTCGATCCCATGGCCGCCACCCTGAAACTGTGAACCGAACGCGCGAATGAACTTGCCCTCTTCGTTGAAAACGAAAATCGAAGGATGGTCCTTCAGCTTTTCCTGACCCTCGTGGATCACGTACAAGTGATTGTTCGGGTCGACCGCGACGTTGTGTGTGATTTGCCAGTGGTACTCCGACGGCAACTCGGGCCACATGTGCTTGCACTGGAAGACATGGTCTCCCGAGCCAATGACATCCTGCGCGGCCGTGCGTTTGGAGGTGAGGATCGCAGTGGCCGCGAATGCGGAGGAGGTCTTCAAGAACGTCCGTCGTGAGTTGTCGCGTGACATGGCATCCACTCCAGGGAGAGTCGTCGAAATGGGGAGTCGAGTATTCTAAACGAACCGCCACGACCGAGCAGCCCAAGACATCAATTCTCCACCAACTCCACTCTCAACTCTCAACTCTCAACTCCACCGCACGTTTCTCCTTCGCCGAGAGATAGCACGCGTCGACTAGTTGCATCGTTCGCAAATTGTCTCGTCCGTTCATCGCGGGCTCTTCGCCGCGTTCGAGCGCGACGAGTAATTCGGCCATGGGCCCGAGGAAGGCATCGGGAAACCAGACCTCTTCCCACCGGGGTCGATTCCAACCGCCCGATGACGCGAGCGTGTACTCGAGCGTGCTTGGCGTACGCTCGGGATAGCTTGGCCAACCGATCGTTCCTTTTGCCAAACCCTCGGTGCCTTCAATGCGATATTGAATCCCGATGTCCGCCTCGCCGCCTTCTCGCCCCGGTCCGGTCCAGACGTCGTCACAAATCATGCAACGCAAACCCGAGTTGTATTCCAGGGTGTAGAGTCCGATTCCATCGACGTGCGGAAAGTCGGTTCGCGGGTCCTCACGAAAACTTGCGTAAACCCGCGATGGTTCGCCAAACCAGAATCGCATTGCATCAAGATGATGGATCGACATGATCCGGCACGTCGCCCAACCTTGGCGTTCCTGCCAAGGCATCCAGTGCGGAATTGCGCGCATCTCGATCGTCGCAAGCACGGGGTCTCCGAGGGCA
Organism: Planctomycetota bacterium; assembly: GCA_038520195.1. Taxonomy (GTDB): domain Bacteria; phylum Planctomycetota; class Planctomycetia; order Pirellulales; family Pirellulaceae; genus Stieleria. The sequence goes on along the minus strand of JBCBLJ010000587.1, from coordinate 1,301 downwards.
CCGCGACGCAATAGGCTCTCGCAGGCTCGAACGGATTGGTCGTAGCGCATGTTTTGGTTCACGCACAGCGTGATGCCGGCATCTTCGCAGAGCTGTACGATCTCTGCGGCTTCGTTTGAGTGGATGCCGAGCGGCTTTTGTGCCAGCACTCCGCGAAGATTCGAATGGCGAACCGCCTTGCGCACCACCGGCAATAGGCCGTCTGGCGGAACCGCGATATCGACCACCTCGATCCGGGGGTCGGCTAACAGTTCGTCGACGCTCGAATGCACCGTCTCAATCGAATGGCGTTTCGCAACGCCCTGTGCTTGGTCCGCGCGTCGGGACGCGATGGCAAGCGGCCGAACCCCCGCGGAAGCATAAGCCACGAGGTGACAATCGGCCATGATGAAGCCCGCGCCGATGCAACCGATACCAACATCCAGCTTTTCCGGGAGCCTTGGTAGGTATTCGAGGTGATCGTTCTCATCCATCACTCTGCCGACTCAAGTGACCGCGCACTCGCATCGCGACTCGGGTCCAAGAACGAGGACGATTCGGATTCGCTAAAACGCCGCGAACCGACCGTCTTGATCGCTTCATCGGGCACTCGCTCGAGCGGCGTGTATCGAGGATGGTGAGAGTCTTTGTACGGATCGTTGCTTTTCGCGTTGTAGCAACAAATCATCGACCAACGCGAGTGCTCGGATTCGTTGCGATCACTCCGATGCAAAACATTGGAATGAAAGAACAGGACGTCCCCCGGATCCATTTCCACGTACATGTGGTCCATCCGCCCGAGAATCGCGTTTACTCGATCAAGATCGGCGCCGGCTTGATCACCGCTCAACTGGTGCTCGATTCGCCCGCAGTGATGAGACTCGCGGATGACTTGTAGGCAACCGTTCTCACGCGTCGCAGGGTCCACCGCGATGAATGCACTCACGAGATTTGGCGTCAGCACTCCATTGGAATACCAGTAGCCGTAGTCTTGATGCCACGTCCAGGCGCCTCCAATCCGGGCGTCTTTCATGATCATCTTCGAATGATAGTGATACGGTTCATCGTTCAACAACTGCTCCGCCATCGAGACCATTCGCTCGCAGCGCGCGAACGCCCCATAGATGCCTTCGCCCGGATGGTTCCACAGAGAGAGCCGAACCGTTCCGCCTTCCCCATCGTCGCGACCAAAGGAGTGATCATCGAGAGCCTTGTCCGCCTTCGCCGACCGACGCAACAAGTCGATCTCCTGCGAATCGAACAGCGCTCGACGGAGAACGTAGCCGTCGCGTCGGTAATCGATTCGTTCTTGCTGAGTCGCC
>JBCBLJ010000326.1:0-8561 GCA_038520195.1 Planctomycetota bacterium | reverse complement strand
GCGATATCTTCAGCTTGGGTAGCCTGCTCTACATGCTCTCGACCGGCTACGCGCCGTTTCGGGCACAAACGTCGTTCGGTGTTCTGCGGCGAATTACCGATGAGACGCCCAAACCGATTCGTCAACTGAATCCCGAGTTACCCGCGTGGCTGTGCTCGATCATCGAGGACTTCCATCAAAAGCGGCCCGAGTCGCGCCCAACCGCCGCGGAGGCACAGGCAACGCTCGAAGCCTGCCTCGCGCACGTCTACCAACCGGATTCAGTCGCACTGCCAGCGGCTTACCAAGGTGCATCCGCAAAGTCGTTTCTGTTTCGCCCCGCCTCGATTGGAGCTCTCGTGATGCTTGCCACGGTGACCGTGTTTCTTGCGATTTCGTTTATCAACGGCGGCGATCCCGAAAAGTCCACCAAGCCATCCAAAGTGATGCCGACGACGATCGGCGATGTCGACGCCGAAGCAAAGAAGCCCGATGATTCCGTCGAGCCATTCCGTTACCAGAAGGTCTTCTCACTAGCCTTCGCGGATCCAGACGCCGCCGGCAAGCTCGAAGTGGACATGCCCTGCGGGACAATCAAGGTAAGCGGACACGATAGTGATGAGGTGATCGTCAAACTTACGGTTCCGAATCTAAAACCGATGAAAACCATCGGCACAACGGGACTTCAACCGATCCGACCTCAGAACCTGGACTTTGATATCGAGCCAGCCGGGAATTACATCAAGGTTGACTCTAATTCCCGCCGGTACATCACGAACGTCGAAGTGCTTGTCCCCTTTGATACCGAGCTCGATCTCGATTCCTATGACGACGCGATCGAGGTGCGAAATGTGTCGGGGAAAGTTCGTGCGAGAAGCCAACGGGATCACATCACGCTCATCGGTGTTTCCGGACCGGTCGATCTGCGTTGCCCGCAGGGAAACGTAACGGTGAGTTTTACGTCTCAAGCGAAGCCGGCGGGTTCGAAATTGGAAACGTACAACGGTTCGATCGATCTTTCGGTTCCCGCGAATCTCAAGGCCACGTTTCGCTACCTTTCCGAGTTCGGTGAGGTGCTGACCGATCTCGACCTCGTTACCAGTGACGGCACTGTTCGAAAAGCATCTTCCAAAGACGGCGGGTTCAAAATCGAGTTCGACCAATTCGTCACCAGCACGATCAATGGCGGCGGAGCCGAACTCACACTCGAAACCACCAACGGCGACATCCGTCTACGCCGACAAAAATAGCTCGCCCGGTCGCGTCCGGCGCTGATTTCCACTCGCCACTCATTCAAAGGTTGGTCATGAAACGTTCAAGAATCGTTGCGCTACCGTTGTGCGCGCTGTTGGTGTTTTCCGGTGCGGTATCCGCCGAACCGCCCAAACCGAGCTGTGTCCCGCCGCCGTTTATGACCCGCGCGGACATTCCCGGACTCGGGTTGGCCGAAGTGACATCTAAAGCGATGGAAGTGCACGTGTACGGTGACGCAACCTTCGGTAAGCAATGCGTCACACCGGAGACAATCTTCGAGGCGGCGTCGCTCACCAAACCAGTCGTTGCCTATCTGGTGATGCGGCTCGTCGAACGGGACGTTCTGGCGCTGGAGGATCCTCTCGCCGAGCTTCTACCGACGCTACCACTTCCCGACGCGGATCCACGGAGCAAACAGGTAACCGTCCGCATGGCACTCGCCCACATGTCGGGATTGAGTGGTCCCGATGACCGGACGCTCGACTTTTCGGAAGACCCCGGGACGACGTTTCGTTACTATCCGGCAGGCTATCGCCTCGTGCAGCGGATCGTCGAACACCTCGAAGGGGAATCGCTGGAGGTCCTCGCTCAGCGAGAGGTCTTTGAACCTCTCGGCATGACCTCCAGTACCCTGGTTTATCGACCGGAGTTCGCCGACCGGCTTGCGACGCGGCACAACGTCCTTGGCGAAACGATCAAGAAGGATCGTGATCCCGATCTACCTCCCAATGCCGCCGCCAGCTTGTTCACGACCACGGGCGACTACGGCCGATTTCTGCAGGCAATGATCCAGCCCAAAGGACTGAGTGAGGAGTCTGTCGCGGCAATGTTGGAACCGCAGATCCAAGTTGACAAGACCGACGCCGACGTGGCCTGGGGAATCGGCTGGGGCCTCGAGCCAAAGCGTGGCACGTTCTTTCACTGGGGCGACGACGGCGCCGCAAAGTGTTTCACCATTGGTTCGCGGGCCGCTGACAGGGCGCTCGTTTACTTTACGAACAGTTTTTACGGGATGTCGATCGCCGGCGAGATGTCGCAGCGTCTGTTCCCTGGTGACTCGCCCGCGGTGAAGTGGCTCAATTATCGCACCTGGGATTCACCTTTTCGCCTTGCCCGACGCGATATCCTTCTCGCGTTCGCCCGCGAGGGCGCTGACGCAGGTATGTCGATGTTCAACGACTACCAAGCGCGTCACGAAGAACTCGACATGTCAGACTTGGCTCGCTGGTTGGTCTGGCTCCTCGACATTCGTGGATTACATGCGGGAAGGATCAAACTGCTGGAATGGCGGATTGAGCGTGATCCGGATAACGTCGATCTCTATCTCAACCTGGCTCCATCGCAAACGGCCGCTGGGAACCACGTGAGCGCGCTCGAGACGTTGCGAACGGCACGAACGAAGGCCGACACGTCGCTCCACCCCTTCATCGATGGTCGGCTTGCTTGGATCAACGGAACCGTGCTTGCGGAATCGAATCACCGCGAGCCGCTGGGATTCGACAACGCGGTCTTCATCGGTTCGTACGGAGTGCGAAGCATCATCGATGAAGACGGTGCGTTGGTTTATCAACGAGAGGATGGCCCAAAACTCAAGTTGAGTTGGATGCACAACACCACCTTCGCGGTGGAAGACAACGACTCGTTCCGGGTTCGCTTCCTCATCGAGGATGGACAGGCAAAGAAAATCATCCTCTTCGATTCCAGCGGCAACAGCGGAGAGTCGCCCCGCGACGAGCCGACGCCGTGACAGCTACCGTTTGTGCTTTAGAAACCACTCGTAAAGTTCTTCGTTGCCATAGGTCTCGGTCCAGCTGTCGTGTCCAACGCCTTCGTAGATCGTGAATTCCACGTTCGTGCCTCCCGCGGCCTTAATGGCATCTACCATCCTCTGACTACCCGAGATCGCGACCACCCGATCCGCGTCGCCATGGAAGACCCAGATGGGAATGTCAACCAGTTTTTTGGCCATCCTGGGATCACCGCCGCCACAGATTGGGGCCACCGCCGCAAACATTTCGGGTGCTTCGGCCGCGAGCGCCCAACTTCCGAATCCACCCATGCTAAGTCCCGTCAGGTACACGCGATCGGGATCGACGTTGTGTTCTTTGATCGTACGCGTGATCAATGCGAGCAGATGGCCTGTGTTCCAGAAGGCATCCTTCGGACACTGCGGTGAAATCACCACGAACGGAAAGTCAGGATCCGACTCCACAAGCTTTGGCGGACCGTGCACCTTCACTTTGCTGATATCCGAGCCGCGCTCCCCTGCACCATGCAAAAACACCAATAACGGCCATTTCTTGTCCGCGTCGGCGTCGTAACCGCGTGGCAAAAAGAGCAGGTAGTCGAGATCGATTTTGACTTCAAATGTCTGGGCCGTTTGGCGTTTCTCACCGTCCGCTGAAGGAGACTCTTGTGCGAACAAGGTTGAACTCAAGATCCAGACGGCCAACGAAAGACCCAAGCATTGCTTCTTCATGTCAGGTGGGAGATTGAAAGGAGGGAAGTTGACGGCCGCTTCGGCGCGGCTCGGCATGATTCTACTCGCATTCAGACTTGACGGTGGCAGACTGAATCACTCACCCTCAACTTTGGCAGACCACATTGCGTCTGGTTTCCCGGCCTCGGTAAGCCTCTGGATCTCGGCTTGCGATAGCACGCGTTTCCAAATCGCAAGCTCGTCGATTCGTCCTTTCAGGCGTCGTTTGGCGACGCCATTGGTTGATAACCATTGACCGATCCGGCTAGGGCCTGGCGTGAGTGGTCCCATCTTGCCCTTGTCGTAGCCGGCCAGCTGACCGTTGATAAAAACACGCCATTCTTGGTTCTTGGTGGAGACGGTACCGGCGACGTGAGTCCATCTGCCGGTCGGGACGAGTCTCTCCGTGTCAAGCAGGTTGCGGTAATCGCCGAATCAACATCATTTTCCCGTCGCTGGCGATATCCCAATGAATGTCTCCAGGATCCAGACCGTTCGAATTGAAGATGGAATTCAGATAAGTGCCCAGTCCGTCAAGCTTGATCCAGGCGGAGAACGTCAGCGCATCGTATTCCCCAGGCACATCGAGTTCGACGAAATCGGTCGCGCGATCAAAGAGCAACGCGTGCTTGCCGGGCCAGCGTCCCGAGACCCACGGCGCTCCCTCGATCCGCCCATCGCTGGCGACGGGATGGCTTGCCGTGTTCGTCAGGATGTCGGACTTGGCGAATGGATAGTAGGCGATGAGATTGAAAAAAGCAGTCCCCATCGAGGACCGTTGACAATCAACTGCGTTTACCTGATCGCACGATGCGCATGTATTTGGAAAAGATGCCCTCGTCCGCCTCATTCGCATGCTACCCGGCATGCTCTTCCACTCCCGTTGGCCACTCGATCTGATGGTCAGCTTCGGGAGTGTTGTGAGATTTCCTATCCAGCTTGCCCCACGCGACGGAGTTTGAGCGACAAGCGTGGGCAGGTGTTCAGAACCTGGGACGGGGTCGTCGTCAGCTAACGCGGATCTCGGTCGACATCGTTGCTGACTGGCCCGGTGCGAGCTTCACACAGTTGTCGGCGATGTTTCCGGATTCGATGCAGACCATGTTCGTCCACTCGTCGTCGCCGAAGTCGGCCATTCGACTGGATTTGTCGATCCATGGATTCCAGACGACGGTCGAACGTGAACCCTGTTTTTGGACCTCGATCGTTCGGCCGAGTAGAGGGTCTTCGACTTGCACCGTCGATTCGGTATCGACGTACACCGAGTCCGTTTCGCTGGCAAACGTGATCGGCGAATCCGACTGAACCTTACGAGCATGCTGATCGAGTTTGTCAATCTTGGTCGCTCCTTCGAGCCCGCGAACGGCGATCTTGCGAACGTCACCGACACTCAAATACGTATGAAATGCCTGCTCAAAAGTGACTGCCTCCCCAGACTCATTGGTGACCCTCATGTCCAGCCCAAGTGAATCGCCGACGGTCACTCGGTAAACGACGCTGAACTTGTCGACAGCGGTTGCGAGTGAGATCCGGATATCGTTCGTCGCAAGCCGTTCCATTGTTTCGATGGACCACTCGGTCGTCCGAACCAGACCGTGCGACGGCGCCTTCGGATCGTCTTGGCGTGGACCAAACCAGGGAAACACGATCGGCACGCCGCCGCGAATCGCTTTGCCGCTCTCATAGCGACTTGCCGCACTCATCCACAGAATCGGCTCACTGGCGCCCGGCCGAAAATGCGAAACGTGGGCACCATGCGTGTACAACGTCGCGTCGGCCTTTCCGGTCGTGATCGACAACCGCGTCAGCCCGCCTTCGCCGACTTCGAACTTCGCCAAACCGTCGATCGCGAAACGGTCATTCAACTCATCAGTGTTATTCATCCCACGAGTCTAAGCGTCGCGGCTTTCGCTGCCAAGCAATCGCGTCGACATCACCGCGACCCACACTCTCGGACTCGATTAACCGAGCCGATCGGTGGCGAGATGGTACTGCGGATCGCGGGACACATTGACTTCGACCAGGTCACCGGCTTTGTCGAGAAGCTGACGGCATTCGGCACTCAGGTGAGTCAAATGCAATCGCTTGCCTGCCGCATCGTACCGTTCCGCCAGCGCGTTGATGGCTTCCAAACCTGATTGGTCATAGACACGCGTGTAGTAAAAGTCGATCACGACATCATCGGGATCGAGTTGCACGTCAAAAAGCTCTTTGAAGGAGCTCGCGGATGCAAAAAAGAGCGGGCCGTGCAGTTGGTAAATCTTGCTACCGAATTCGTTGAAGTGCGATTGCGCGCCGATATGCGTGGCGTGTTGCCATGCGAACACCACCGCCGAGACGATCACACCCAAGATCACTGCTTTCGCGAGATCGTGCATGATCACCGTGTATCCGGCGACCAGCACCATCACGATCACGTCCGCTTTCGGAACCCGGCGAATCATCTTGAGTGAAGCCCACTCGAACGTTCCGATCACGACCATGAACATGACACCGACGAGCGCCGCCATCGGAATCCGCTCGATCACCGGGGCACAGAAGAGTATGAACAACAGTAGCGAGATGGCCGCAGTGATTCCGCTCAGTCGCCCCCGTCCACCGGAATTCACATTGATCAGCGATTGTCCGATCATCGCACAACCACCCATTCCGCCAAACATGCCGCAGAGGACATTCGCGGCGCCCTGCCCGACGCACTCTTTGTTACCGCGTCCGCGTGTATCGGTGATCTCATCGATGAGCGTCATCGTCATCAGGGACTCGATCAGTCCGACCGCCGCGAGCGTCAATGAAAACGGAAAGATGATCCAGAGCGTGTCCCAACTGATCGGAGGAAGCGCGTGTTGCATGAAGAATGGAACCGGCAGGCCACCGCTAATTCCGGCCTCCTTCGTCGTCTCCGAATCGGTCGGAGGTACCACATCGCTTTCATGATCGCGGGGCGCCACTGGAACATCGGTGGCATGACCGACCAGTTGAACGGACTGTCCGTTGGCAATCGTCATGCCGGACTCAACTCCATGATCAGCAAGCCGCTCCCGCGAACGTTGCAGTTCGGCGGCTCTGGCATTCGTCTGCAGCATGTCGCCCACGGTCGGCACCAGATTGTTGTCGGTTCCCGAATAGACCTGGTTGATGCCGAGCGACAGCAAGGTCACGCTCAGGATGGCGACCAGGGAGGCCGGGACCGCGCGCGTGACTTTGGGTAGTAACCAGATGATCGCCATCGTCACGGCGACGAGTGTAAGCATGATCGCGAGCGGTCGGCCTGAAAGGTAAACCAGTTCATCACTGACCGAGTCGATCGTTCGGAAGCTACCCAGTTGCGCTAGCCCAATGACAATGGCTAGCCCGTTGACGAAGCCCAGCATGACCGAGTGCGGCACCATCCGAATCAGCTTGCCGAGCCGCCCAAAGCCGGTGGCAATCTGGATGAGGCCGCAAAGAATGACGGCGGGAAAGAGGTATTCAATGCCGTGCAGTTGAACCAGAGCAACCACGATGACCGCCATCGCGCCCGTCGCGCCTGAGATCATGCCCGGGCGGCCGCCAAAAATTGATGTGATCAAACCGATGAAGAACGCGCTGTAAAGGCCGATCAATGGGGAGACACCCGCCACAAAGGCGAACGCAATGGCTTCGGGAACAAGAGCGAGCGCGACGGTGAGTCCGGAAAGTAGATCATCCTTGGCATTCGCCGTGTTGGAGCGAAAAAAGTTGAGCATGGAGTCCTAATCAAGCTGCGTTACGCCTTCAAAAAGGCGTCGATGATCGACGGTGATCCTTTCGCTCACGAGGGCGAAGGCGAGGTCGATAGAGAGGTCACGGATGCTAGTTTCGATCCGTCTGGCGTCAACATCGTTTCGCCGCTGGATGACGCCGCAGCGGTGTCAACATTTTCGGATTCACTTCCCTATCGGCGGAATACTCCACCTTTGCATCGGCTAGCACCAGGACTGCAGACACAAGCCGGTTGCAAGGCCGGCCGTCCGTCAAAACGCGATTCCCATTTTTTCTTTCGGACGCATCCGCATTCAGCTTGATCGGCTCCTGTCAGGAACGCGTCCAGCCGGATTCGAACCGATCGCCCAGCCGCAAACCCACCGGCCCTTGCGGGAGGACACGTCGCGTCATCCTGTACGTCATCCGTCTCATGGTTGCCCTCATTCAGCGCGCAACTTTCCACTGCATTCGCTTGATTGTGCATTCGGGCTTGAGGTGCTTGAACCGCTGATTCGCGGCGTCGCAGAGCGCGGAACCTTCCATCAGCATGAGCACTCTCAATTTTGGGATCGCCGCAATGCGATCCAGTGACGCGTCGGTGACCGAGGTGTTTGCGACACTCAACACTTCCAGGTTGGGCAGCGCTGAGACCCAGTGTTCAACGACCGCGTCGTCGACCGCTTTTGTGCTACTAACAAGCAGTGTTTCAAGGTCGGTGTAAACCGGTAGCCGAAGCAACGCAGAAGAGTCTTCGAGTTTGACTTGATGGAGGCGCAGGTCCCTGAGCTGAGGAAATCGAGCCAAAGACTCAATCGCCTCGTTCGACCAGCCGTGACGATACAACGGGTTGAGACTCAGCAAACGGAGGGTTTCCCAAGTGGGCATCGCTACAATTGCTTCGCCCAACAAGGTCGAATCTGCCAATGTGAGCGACTCGAGCTCGCAATGTTCCAGGTAACGCAGTCCTTTGCCGGTGAAAACGCCCTTTTCCTTCGTCCGAGTCATCAGCTCCAGTTTCGTGAGCCCTTCAAGTCTTGCGAAATGCGTTAGATCGTCATCGGCGACCATGCCGTCTTTGATTGAAAGCGATTTGAGTGACGTCGTGCTCCCGATCTGTTGAAGCGTT
>JBCBLJ010000993.1:0-2705 GCA_038520195.1 Planctomycetota bacterium | reverse complement strand
TCAAGAACGGAGAAGTCGAGCAAAGCTTCCGTGGCGGAAACACGACCAAGGTGGCGCTTCAAGAAGCGCTCGACGCCGCGTCCGCCTGAACCTCCTCGAACCGCTCCGTCGAAGCCGTCACCGTCCGACCGACCGAGTTGCTTTTTGCGAGTTGGTTCTCGCGGCGGCGATGCTCGTCGATGCTCGCTACGGCGGCAATTCAATGACCTCGGCCCGGCCAACTGGCCGTGCCGCCGAGCGATGGGCTTCCTTACCGAACCGGCCTCGCCATGTTGCAGTATTTGCGTCTGCTCGAAGAGATCCTCGAATCGGGGTCTGACCGGAATGATCGAACCGGCATCGGCACGCGAGGCCTGTTTGGCCGTCAAATGCGGTTTGATTTGGGAGAGGGATTCCCGCTGCTGACAACGAAGCGCTTGCACGTTCGTTCGATCTTTTATGAACTGCTTTGGTTCCTGCGAGGCGAGACGAACATCAGCTGGCTCAAGGAGAACGGCGTACGTATTTGGGATGAGTGGGCCGACGAGAACGGTGAACTCGGTCCCGTCTATGGACACCAGTGGAGATGCTGGCCGACGCCGGATGGAAAAACGATCGACCAAATCGCGTGGGTCGAGAATGAAATCCGCACCAACCCCGACTCCCGCCGATTGATCGTCTCGGCATGGAATGTAAGCGACATCGGATCGATGGCCCTTCCGCCGTGTCACACTCTGTTTCAGTTTTATGTGGCGGATGGAAAACTGTCGTGCCAGCTCTATCAGCGAAGCGCCGACGTGTTCCTCGGCGTTCCCTTTAACATCGCCAGCTACGCAACGCTGACCATGATGATGGCTCGAGTCACAGGTCTCCAACCGGGGCACTTTGTCCATTCGCTGGGGGACGTGCATCTTTATCGCAATCATTTTGATCAAGCCCGCGAGCAACTTTCGCGCGAACCAAAGCCCTTGCCGCGCCTCGTGATTCATTCCACGCCCGACAGCATCGACGGCTTCGCGTTTGAAGACTTCGAGATCGTCGACTACGCACCTCACCCGCACATCAAAGCCCCGGTGGCCGTCTAGAGTGACAGGAAATCGCTTGCGTTTTCCGTTGACCGCCGTGGTAGCGGTGACGCCTTCGGGAGTCATCGGCCGCGATGGCGACATGCCGTGGCGACTGCGACAGGATCTTCGTCGGTTCAAGTCGCTGACGATGGGCGGCGCACTGGTGATGGGACGCAAGACGTATGAATCGATCGGACGGCCCCTTCCCGGACGGCGGACCATCGTGGTGACCAGACAGCCCGAATGGAAATCCGACGGGGTCGAAGTCGCACCCAGCCCCGAAAGGGCCGTCGAATGCGTGGGTGAAACTGCCGGGTTCGTCGTCGGAGGTGCTCAGATTTACGAGGCTTTGCTACCAAAGTGTGATCGTGTCTACCTCACCCGAGTTTGGTCCTCGATCGAAGGTGACACGCGGCTTCAATGCGATTGGGCAGACTTTTCGGTCCGGGAACAGCAGCGAATTCCGGCAGGATCGCGAGACGATGTCCCGACCGAGTTCCTGATCCTGCAGCGGAGGCAAAGCGGGCAAAATTCCTGATTTCGGTTGGGAATTGGCCATTGAGCAAAAAGGGGACCGTTCGCTATAGTCCGGGATTCTTGGCCAGCACTTTTTTCGTTTTCGGCACCCACCCCGAGATCGGCGGAATCCGTCCGCCGCGTTGCTTGGCCTGAAGTCCCCCGTTGATGATTTTGCAGGAGCATCGCCATGCCCCGTGTGTTGGGCGTTGATATCCCGAACGACAAACAGATTCAGTATTCGCTGACGTACCTTTTCGGCGTCGGCTTATACACCGCCCGTGAGACTTGCGACAAGCTTGGCATCGAACCGACTCGTGCCGCCAGCGAACTTGGCGAAGACGAATTGGGTCAAATCGCTGCGTTGCTCGAACGCGATTACACCGTCGAGGGTCCGCTCCGTCGCCAGACGACCCAGAACATCAGTCGTCTTCGCGAGATCAAAGCTTATCGCGGAATGCGTCACCGTATGGGGCTCCCCGTCCGCGGTCAGCGGACCAAGACCAACTCGCGGACTCGCAAGGGTCCCAAGAAGACGGTCGCGGGCAAGAAGGGCGTCAAGGATCTGCGTTAACGCCGATCGCTAACAAGTTTTCCACGCCGGCAATCGCCTCTCGGGCCGGCTCACTCAAAAACATTCCCATTGTCAGGACTTTGCCGTGGCAAAGACAAACAAGAAAAAGCGTGTCCGCCGCAACGTGAACAACGGCATTGCTCACATCCATGCGACGTTCAACAACACCACCGTGACGATCACCGACGTCAAGGGTGACACCCTTTGCTGGGCCAGCGCTGGCACCAGTGGGTTCAAGGGCAGCCGCAAGAGCACACCCTTCGCGGGCCAATGCGCCGCACAGCAGGCCGCCGAAAAGGCGAGCAAGTTTGGCATGCGTGACGTCGAAGTTCGCGTCAAAGGTCCGGGCTCCGGTCGCGAAAGCGCGATTACCGCGCTTCAAGCCGCCGGCCTGAAAGTCAAGCTCATCGAAGATGTCACCCCGATCCCACACAACGGGTGCCGGCCGCGTAAGAAACGCCGCGTCTAGTCATGAGCCAATCGGTGGTCGTCCGCGACCACCTTGCCGAGCCCGCGTGCACTCGCGCCGGTTTTGCCCCACCGTTTCTGTCTCCCGATCCAAAGGTTCT
>JBCBLJ010000623.1:0-5163 GCA_038520195.1 Planctomycetota bacterium | reverse complement strand
GATCGCGACACGGGAGGGGCAATTCACGACCGATGTATCGCGATCAGACCCCGGTCGCCTGTCGCGATCCTAACCCCGATGAGTTAGAAGAACGCGAGTGGAGTGCCTACTCACACCGTTTGATTTAGCCGGCATACACCACCTGAAATGAAAAGCAAAGATCCGAAAGTACTCACGAGGTTCGCTGCCGCGATCGTCAACTATGCCGTCGGACTCGGGATTTCGATGGAAACGATTTCCCGAGAGACGGGCATCAAACGAATTGCCTTGATCGATCAGGAGTCTCGGATTCCCGACACGACGATTCCCAAGCTTTGGCGTCTGATTTCACAATCGAAGGGCAATGCGTCGAACAGCATCCACATGGCCTTGGCGACGGCGCCTTCGATTCTCGGCCCCTGTGAACACCTTCTTCGTTATTCCCAAACGTTTCGACATGGCCTCGATGCGGCGGTACGATTCGGGAAAGTAGTAGCCGATCGCGCTGAGCTGACCGTCACAGACTTTGACATGTCCGTTGGCATTGAGTTCTGGCATCCATTGGACGAATTGGATGGCGGCTATGGTGGGGAACTCGGGATTGCCATGTTCGCTCGGTTGGCCGAGGAGTGTCTCGAAGACAACTATCTTCTCGGGGTCGACTTTGCTCACTCACCTCTCGGCGAACTGTCAAGCTACGAGAAGTTCTTTGGGGTGCCCATTCGCTTCAACGAATCGCGAAGCCGACTCCTCTATCGCCGAGATTCGCTCAATCGATCGATGAAGGATGCCGACGCGCACCTCTTTGAATACGTGAAGACGAACATCGAACTGCTGGAGGATCGTTGGCTGATCCCGGGCGATCGCGACATGATTTCGCAGATCTACGAAGCCGTGAGGATCAACGCCGAACTCGGAAAGTTCTCGGTCGAGGAGTTAGCGATCACCCTCGGTGTCAGCCTTCGTAAGTTGCAACGCGAAGCGAAAGCTCATGACCTTACCGTTTCGAGCATCCTCGACGATGCGCGGGAAGTCTTGGCGAGGGAAATGCTCGCCGATCCGCAACTGAAAATCGACGACATCGCAGCCGCGCTCGACTATTCCGATGCACGCGCGTTCCGACGTGCCTTCACACGCTGGACCGGAGAGACTCCGGCGGCCTTCCGCAAATCGCTCTAAAGGACGACGCAGAGTCTTTTCCTGTGGAGCGAAACGCGTCGTCGCCGTTTGTGATCAAACAATGGTCCACGAACAATGTGGCGTCTGGCTAGAACGTCTCTTATCGTTCGATCGGAGCCGCCGCTCCGAGCGGCGCAACTCCCAGGGTTGCGACATCCCTGGCGCGGCGAGGCCTCCCTTCGTTTTCCGCGGGTGCCGCCGCGAGGCCCTTTTGCGCCGCGGTCAGCGTGACGCCGCTGAGGAAGAAGAGATACATCTGAATCATCGGGATGATCAACACATCATGAAACATCCCATTGCAAAGGTAGGAGAGCAGCGTCCCCAGCATGACGAGTCCGATGTTGCGCACCTCGGGCTTGGCCAGTTCATCCCGAGCGAGCCTCCACGCGATTCCGGCAAGTGAAATAAACCAGGATGCGAAGAGCATCGATCCGATCAAGCCCGTGTCGACCAAGACGGAAAGAAAGACGTTGTGCTGTACATACGGCCGAGCCACTTCCAGTGGCAATTCGTAGCTGCGATCGTCATGGTACGGATGGTGCTTGACGACGTAGTGACCGAAACCGTGCCCCGCCAGCGGCGCATCCTGAAACATCTCCCACGCGACGATCGCCAGAAGTGGCCTTAATTGAACCGATTTTTGAGCGTCCGCCGCCGACAGGTTCTTATCGCGTTTCATTCGAACCAACTGGTCTTTCAGCCCCATCGAGAACAGCCCGCCGCCCAGTACGGCGACGAGCAGACAGTACACCCGGAGCGATCGAGGGGAGTAGATGAAGCCGACCATTCCGATCGCCGCGACTCCGCCCAACCAGACACTTCGCGTGAGCGTGGCGTAAATGCCGACCAGAAGACAAACCGCCATCGCGGCGAGAGTCGCCCGTTTTCCTCGACCGGCGGTCACAAAACCAACAGCGACCGCCGTCAAGCTCACCGCCATCACGATGCCGTTGCCAGCGGGGTTCATCAGCGGTCCACGACCTCGACCGAAGAACTCCCAATCGTCCGCGTTGACGATGTATCGCGGGAACACCAGTCCGTGAAGACCTTGAATTTCCAAGACCGCGGTCACCGCGAGGTAAATTCCCAAGCCAATCAAACAACGAAACATCCAACGTATGTCGTCGGTTCGAATCGTCATCACGCGAGCCAGTCCATACATTCCGACAGGCATCGCAATGTAAAACAGCCAGCGCGCGAGGGGAGGCGTTCCCGGTGGGTTCGTACCGCCGAGCAAAGCGCTCACACAAAACCAACCGAGCATCGCGAGCATCAGCCAGTCGACTCGATGCGGCTTGGGGAGTTCCGTCGTTCCGATCCGAAGCCCGATGAATGCGAATCCGACCGTCGCGAAGAAAAGCATTCGGTCAATGCTGATCTGAATCGGCCCCTGGACGGCGAAGAACGATGGCCCGACAACGGTTCCGGTCAGCAAGACCACGACCGCGAGCCGAATCAGTCTTCCGGACCGCGCCAGCGGGATCATCCACACCAAGGCGGCAAGCGCGAAAAGAAGGACCAAAAGGTTCATCGGATTCCCGGCGGAATACGTTCAAAGGTGACGCACGTCTCCGCGCTGGGTCCCGACGATGGAAGGATCAATCGGCTTCCGAATGCGCCGGCCGGTACGGTCGTGCCCTTTTTTCAGGCCGTTTTGGCTTGCTCGGGTCGAGTCGGACCGTCACGGGAGACAACGCGAAAACATAGGTCAGACCGGGCGAAGAGTGAGACTTCCGGAACGAATTACCGCGCGCCGGGGACCGCAAAAGACGACGAATGACCGGAAGACTGACGCCCAAGAGGCTGGCAAGCGGTCAGGCACCCGCTTGCGGTTGGATGTTCGGCCCAGCGAATCCATTTCGGCAACGCGGACGACGTGACGGCGATGCTCTGTGACGGCTGTGTGTTCTGCGACAGACGTAAAAGCAACCGCGCGTCCATCGATCGACCCACCTGCCACGAAGCTTCCCTTTCAAGCGAGCGGATTAGACATTGTCGAGGGTCAACAGCACGCGTTCGATTAAACGCTTGGTCGCTAAGATCCCGTCGATCGGCGCGACATCATGCCCTTCGAATTCGATGCCGATGTAGCCACTGAAGCCGGCGTCTTTCACGATCCGCAGCATCCGTTCGTAATCGACGTTGACTTCGTTGCCCTTGTCATCGAATTTCTTTGACTTTGCACACACGATCTTCGCCCACGGCATCATTTCCTCGACCCCTTTGTACGGATCGTAGTCGCTGAAATTCTGAAAGTCCGGCAGCGTTCCACAGTTATCCCGATCAACGGACTTCATGACATCCGCGACCCACGCCCCGTTGCCGCTGTGGTTACCATGATTCTCAACGACGATGTCCATTTCATAGTCCTTCGCAGCGACATCGCTGAGTGCCCGAAGGCCCGCTACGGCGTGCCCCTTTTGGGTTTCGGCGTCGCCCGGCGAACGGACATCCACTCGAATACAAAATCCACCCAGCACCTTCGTCGCCTCCAACCAAAACCGATAACCTTCGATCGCTCGCTTGCGAATGGAAGGATCAGGTGAATCGAGCGCCGGCTTGCTCCGGCAAAGCATCATCGTGTTGACGGCACCCAGGTCATCGCATCGCTTTTTCAGTTCCTTGAAATAGCCAAGGTTGCCGTTCTTGTCCTCGATGTGGCCGTTGAAATACTCCAGCGCCCGAATGCCGGTCCCTTCGACGACCGTCTTTGGATAGTCGAGTAAATCCAATTCGCCGGAGCGAAGCTGATGATTGAAACTGTATTGCTGGACGGCAAGCTTGAGCCAAGTCTTCGTGTCCGAAGCAAAACTCGGTCCCGCGAAAACGCTGCTCGCGGCACCGATCGCGCCGAGTTTGATCGCTTGTCGTCGTTTCATCTTTTTCAGCTCGTCAGTTGAAGGAGGAAAGGCGGCTGTTTGGCTGTCAGGCTAAACGGAATCGTTTCTGCATTCATGCGTCCGCCGGTTCGTCCTCGACTTCCTCGGCGGGTTCGTCGGAGGGCTTTCGGATGGAGTTCACAAAAGCCGCGACTGCGAACAATGCGGTGCCAAAGATGTCGACGCCCAAGCCTACCTCAATCTCACCGATTTTCGAGATTGGGGCCAGGAGCAGCGCGGCCGATGCGAACATCGCGCCCCGTTCAAAGATCGAGAGCTTGCTCTTCCAGCAGTCCGCTAAGCCAGCCGCCAAAGCCAACACGCCGATTGTCGCCGCGATGATCGCGTGTGTGACCGCGAAGGCGTCGAGTTCACCGCCTTCTGGAGCAAGTAAACAGAGCGCCGGCCGGTAGACGAACATGAATGGCAGCGTAAACCCGACGAGCGAAAACCGAAACGCCGCGAACGAGGTCTTCATGATCGGGGCTTCGGCGATCGAGGCGCTCGCGTACCCTGCGAGCGCGACCGGTGGCGTCACCATCGACATCATGCCGAAGTAGAAAATGAACAGGTGTGCGACGAGTGGCTGCACCCCGAGTTCACCGAGCAACGATCCCATCAGCGTCGCCATCAGCAGGTAACACACAACCGAAGGGACGCCCATTCCCAGGATCAAGGAACAAACCATAATCCCGACCAAAGCCAGGAACAGGTTGGTTTCGACGACGCTCTTGATGGCGGCGCTGAAGTCGGTCGCGATGCCGGTCTGCTGAACGATTCCGATGATGATGCCCACGCACGCACTGGCCGACACCAAGGCGATCCCATTTTTCGCTGATTTTGTCAGCGACTTGACCATTTCGGGCCGCCAAGCCGGATGGATCAGGCCGAACACCAGCAGTCCGAACATGCCCACGATCGCCGAGCTGGAAATCGATTCGACGAACAAACGATTCGAGATCGCGTCCGTCCGTGGGTCGACCCACGCCTCCGCCAAGAACACCTCCAACCAACTTGGCACGATTTCCCGCAAGCCGCCCGTCATTTGATGTAGCACGAGCACGACAAAGAAGCTCGCAAATGCCATCCGTTTGGCGGTCAACGAGATCTTGAGCGACCGACGAAG
>JBCBLJ010000012.1:0-30980 GCA_038520195.1 Planctomycetota bacterium | reverse complement strand
GGACTGTTGGAAGCGGGTGATCCCGTATGCCGAAGAGCAAGGCGTCGGGATGGTGCTGGAACATCTCAACAGCAAAGCGCACCGTAACCCCGACGGCTCGATCCACCCCATGAAGGGCCACCCCGGCTACTGGGGCGATGACCTGCACCTTTGCGCCGAGTTGGTGAATGCCGTCGGCAGCGAAAGCTTCAAGTTGTTATTTGATGTTTATCACGTTCAAATCATGAACGGCGACTTGATCGATAACATCAAGAAGTACCAGTCCATCACCGGCCACTATCACACCGCGGGAAATCCCGGACGTCGCGAGTTGGACGCAGATCAAGAAATCAACTATCCGGCGGTGATCAAAGCGATTTTGGCCACCGGCTACGATGGCTACGTCGCCCAAGAGTTCATCCCCACCAGTGACGATCCGATTCAGTCTTTGGAGCAAGCCTTCAAGCTCTGCGACCTGACGACACCGTGAAAATCCTCGATGTCGAAGTGGACTTCGCGGCAAATCATCAAGAGTTGGTTCGCGACTTCCGCCCGCACATTCTGCTGGTCCTCGTCACGCAGATTGCCGATGCGATTTCGACGACCCTCTTTATGTCCGTGGATTCCATCGACAGTGAACTCAACCCCGCGGTACGATGGCTTTCCTACCAGCTGGGCATCGTCGTCGGGCCGATCCTCGGGAAACTGCTTCAACTGGGGGCATTTTGGCTGATCACTTGTTTGGCGATTCGCTTGGCAAGATTTTTGTGCTGGACAGTGATTGCCATCAATCTCATTGCGGTGGCGCGAAATCTGCAGCACTACTACAACATGCTGGGTTGACTGTCGCGTTGACACAAAACGCGCGAACCCGAACGTGATGACCGTGTCTGCGTTCGTGTTCCTTCTTTCCGTGGATAGAAAAATGATCCTTTCATCAAAGTCAAAGAAGTCCTCATCGATCTCGTCATCGCGACGGGGCGGGGAGTGTACGTCGACTTGATCGAAAGCGACGAAAGCAAAAACACTCAGCCCGCCCGGAAACGAGCGGGCTTTTTTATTGGCTAAACCGTTCCGTCAATTCGTTGCTCTGGCGCTGCACGTGCACGAAAAGGCCACCGAGGCTGCTCACCTCGATGGCTGGCCAACGAATGACACCACTTCCTTTGCGAAGGAGTTGATGAGCTATGTTCCGTCACGATAAAGTTCCCGTCAACGTCGGCACGATCGGTCACATCGACCATGGCAAAACCACGTTGACGTCCGCGATTCTGCGTGTTCAAGCTGAACAGGGTCTCGCCAAGTTCAAATCGCACCAAGACATCGCCCGCGGGGGCATCGTTCGTGACAAGAACAAAACTGTCACGATCGTTGCCTCGCACGTGAAGTACGAGACCGAAGGCCGGCGCTACGCGCACATCGACTGCCCCGGTCACGCCGACTACATCAAGAACATGATTACCGGCGCGGCGCAGATGGACGGCGCTGTCTTGTTGGTCTCGGCGACCGACGGTGCCATGCCGCAAACACGCGAACACTTGCTGCTGGCTCGTCAGGTCGGCGTCCCGCACTTGGTCGTTTTCATCAACAAGTGTGACTTGGTTCAAGACACCGAGTTGCTCGACTTGGTGGAAATGGACCTCCGCGAAACGTTGACGGCGTTCGGTTATGCGGGCGAGAGCGTGCCGGTGATTCGTGGTTCCGCCAAGAATGCACTGGAACGCCCCAACGATCCCGCCGCGCGGGCTTGCGTTGTTGAACTGCTTGAAGCGCTCGATACCGCGATCCCCGATCCAATTCGTGACACCGAAAAACCGTTTCTGATGCCCATCGAAAACGTGTACTCGATTCCCGGTCGCGGCACCGTCGTGACGGGAAAGATCGAGACCGGGCGAGTCGAAGCGGGCGACGCGATCGAGTTGGTTGGTCTGAAGGCGGAGACCGGTTCGGACGTGGTGACGCAAGTCGAATCGTTTGGCGAGGAAGTCACTGGGGCGGAGGCTGGCGACAGCGTGGGCTGTTTGCTTCGCAAGACGGCACACACCGACGTGCAAAAGGGCCAAGTTCTTGCGGCGCGCGGTTCGCTGGCCCCGCACCACGAGTTTGAAGCGGAGGTCTATGTGCTGAAACGGGATGAGGGTGGACGGCACACGCCGTTCTTTGACGGCTATGCACCGCAGTTCTTTTTCCGCACGGCCAATGTGACTGGCCGAACATCGATGCTGGGCGGCGTTCAGATGGCAATGCCCGGCGATGGCGTGCAGGTGAAAGTCGCGCTCGTACAACCCGCGGCGATCGCCGACGGGGACCGATTTGCCGTCCGTGAAGGCGGACGCACAATCGGCTCCGGCGTCGTCACGCGTGTCGTCGGCTAGCTCAGCTGGCTCTCTCAGCAGTGCCGCCCTCGGGGTTTCCTGAGGGCGGCTTCACTTGATCGATCGCGTCCGCGTCCCTGCGTCGAATCGCTATTCTCACTCTCCGTCCGTGCCGGTCGCACCGCGTCCATCGGTCTGCGGCAAGACCGGTCTCTGTCAATCAGAGGATGCATCGCGATTGAACGCCGGTGTGATGCTCCAGAGACGAATGTCGTAGTCACCCGTTAGCTTTGAAAACCCTTGCGGCGCAAGTTCCGGCTTTCCACTGCCGTAGGCGACAAACTGGCCATTGGATGAAATCACCGTGTTATCGACTTGGCCGCACGGTTCTCTCAGTGTTGAAAGTGGGTTTCCTGTCGTGAGGTCCCAGACAGTCACCAATTCATCGGGCGAAATCTCGCGTGAATCCATATAGGGGATATCACCGGTGACGAGGAGATCACCTTGTTGAGAGAGTTGGGCCGAGAAGGTCCCAACGCCCGGAACCTGTCCAAAGGAGTGTGCAACTCGATTGGTCTCGGGATCGATCAGGTCGCCGCCGGCCACGACCAGGCACGAGTCGCGGGACTGAATCAAAACCTTTCCGAACCTCGCATCGTGAAATTCAGCGTCTCGGTTTTGCGGCCACCATTGGATGGAGCCGTTTTGCACACACATCAATACATGGTCGCCCGAAGGCGACCATCCCAACGAAGAGATCTGACCAACGATGGTCGAGGATTTGCATCGCTCGTCGGGGGCACGCAAGTTCCAGATCCGCACTTCGTTTCGCGCTGCCGCGAGACGTGTGCCATCCGGCGAGAAGGAAATCGCGCCGACATCGCCTTGGTAGTCCCGCGACAGGATCCGCTCATCATAAGCCGCAATGCGCTGGCCACTTCGCAGACTCCATAATTTGACAACCGCATCGGTGAGACCCGCCGCGAGCGACTTGCCGTCGCCCGAGATGGCGAGTGACGTCACGGGCCGGTTGGGATAAACCACCCCCAACTGTTTCCCCGTTTGCACGCTCCAAAAGCGGATCGTCCCATCGGCACTTCCGCTGATCACGTGCTTTGAGTCAGGCGTAAACACGACGCCCTGGATCACATCCGTGTGTCCCTTCAGGCGTCGGACGTTGGATGAACCGGACGCCGCGATGGGAACAATGGTCTTGGCGGGTAATGAAGGTGCATCGCCGGCAACATCCGCCTCCGCGTTGATCAAGCGATGCGACAACGCAAACACCCGATAGGGTGTTTTTCGCAAACGGTTCGACTCCATATCGGCATCGACGAAGTCTTTACCGATCCCCAATTCAAACCATTCTTCATCGACTTGATTCCGCTTGACTTTGAAGACCGCCGGCGGGTCATTCACAGCCGATACCGTCGACGGCCCCAACAACAATTCGGGATCACGGAATTTGTAGGTAACGAAGCGACCACTCGGCGATTGAATGAAAGCCTCGCGTTGATCGGACCCGAGCCAGTGGATCGTGAATCGATCGGGGCGGGTGACCTCGCGGAGATCGCGCAACACGATCCTGTCTTTGTCGTCGGAATGCCAGAACTTTCCAGTCGCCGTCTGAATCGCCAGGACCTCTGCAGGTGGTCGGGGAGCCACATCCAATAGATGCACGTTGTGGTGCAGCCGCAGCTGTCCGTCCTTCAGCGTGAGTCGAATCTGATTCCGGTGAATGGGATCGTCGCGCTGCACGAGGATCGACGTCGCGACCTCATTGTTTTGCCAAGTGGCGATCAACTTGTGCTTCCCGGCGCGTAGCGTGAGCGGCTTATTCCACTGCGTGACCAAATCGCCATCGATTGTTAGCACAATCCCATCGTCGGAACGCCGGACGGACAAGCTGCCAACATTGGTTGCGCGGAAATGACGATAGCGTTCCGCCGCAATTCCACCCAGGAATACGAGGAGTACGGCGATCGCTGCCACCAATTTGCGATGTCTGGATATTGTCGGCATGGAGCATTCTCTGGACTCTTTTCACACACTTGGAGTCTAACAGAGGGAGTCGCGACTTTCCCCGTGGATCTCGGTTCTTGGAAAGTCGCGATGGTCGGCGGCAGAAGTCTCTGGTGTGTCCCGAATCGCCTCCGATGCCGCGAAAAACACGTGTAAACACGGCACGCCTTTTTTGATCATTGGCTCGTCTCTAAACTAGGTGGACGACCCAACCGTGGAATATGGACCTTTTGTCTCCCACTCGAAACACGCCAGCGCATGAGCACCGTCGAATCTTCTACCAAGACACTGCCGTTCACTCAGGCCCAGATCGACGAAATCAAAGAGTCCTTCCCGACGCCGTTTTATCTCTACGATGAGGCGGCGATTCGGCAGAACGTGCGTCGACTGCTCAGCGCGTTCTCTTGGTGCCCGAGCTTCAAGGAATACTTTGCGGTCAAAGCACTTCCCAATCCGCACATCTTGAAGCTGCTACAGGAAGAGGGATGTGCAGGCGATTGCTCCAGCGTCGCCGAATTGGTGCTTTGCGAAAAGATCGGAATGACCGGCGAGGACGTGATGTTCACGTCCAACAACACGCTCGCGAAGGACTACGGCAAGGCGCGTGAGTTGGGTGCGATCCTGAACCTGGATGACCTGACTCACCTCGATTACGTCGACCAGCATGTCGGACTGCCCGATCTGATTTCGTTCCGCTACAACCCCGGACCTTTGCGAGCGGGAAACGCGATCATCGGCAAGCCCGAAGAAGCAAAGTTTGGTTTTACTCGCGAGCAACTCTTTGAAGGCTATCTCGCCGCGAAGCAGCGTGGCGTCACGAGGTTCGGGCTGCACACCATGGTGGCATCCAATGAACTCGCACCGGAGTTCTTCGTTGAGACGGCGGAGATGTTGTTTGCGCTTGCGATTGACTTGCACAAAGAACTGGGGATTCGACTTGAGTTTGTGAACGTGGGCGGCGGAATGGGCATCCCGTATCACCCGGACCAGACGGCACTCGATTTGGAGCAAGTCGGCGCCGGGATGAAGTCAGCCTATGATCGCCTGATTGCATCCTCTGACATTGATCCACTTTCGATCTACATGGAGAACGGCCGGATCATCACCGGTCCCTACGGCTACCTCGTCACCGACGTCGTACACCAGAAACACATCTACAAAGAGTATGTCGGTGTAGACGCCTGCATGGCCAACTTGATGCGGCCTGGCATGTACGGCGCATACCATCACATTTCGGTTCTCGGCAAAGAGAACGAACCCACATCGGGACACTTTGACGTTGTCGGTTCGCTTTGCGAGAACAATGACAAGTTCGCAATCGATCGGCCGCTACCCGGCGTCGAGGTCGGTGACACACTGGTGATCCACGATGCGGGCGCACACGCGCACTCGATGGGATTCCAGTACAACGGCAAGCTCCGCAGCGCCGAACTACTGTTGCAGGAAGACGGTAGCGTCAAGCAGATTCGTCGGGCCGAGACCCTCGACGACTACTTCCGCACGATCCTCTGGGATTGATCTCCAAGAGTCGATTCTGTTCAAGCAATCACGGCAGGGCGTCGCTTAGAGCTTCGCCTTGTGCTTTTCGAATGCCGTCAGACGCGGTGACATGTACCGCACCAGTTGATCAAAGCTGATCGGCCGATAGTCACAGGCGTCGACGCCGACGTCGCGAGTTAATCGGTGACGGACTTGATCGTCTTCGTGCTGGAGCCGCGCGTGGACGTGACCGTAGAGATGCCAGCTTCCGTGAAAGGCTCGGTCCCAACTCCGCATCGGGTAGTGGTTGAGCCAAATTCGCTGTCGTTTCACGCTGATCATGCCCTGTTCCATCGTTTGGCTGAACACCGGTTCGATGGAGCGATGGTCATGATTTCCCCAGACCAGTCGCACATCCTTGCATTCGATGCGGTTACGGTAATAGCGAGCGCTAGAAAGCTCGCCCCAGCAGAAGTCACCGACGATCCAAAGCGTATCATTGGTGGACACGAGCGAATTGATTGTCTCAAGCAACTGTTCGTCGTGTTTCTCGACGGTCGTTCGCGAGACCCGCCAGGAGCCGCGCGGGTCTTCCTTGGCTTGACGTTGTTCGTTGGGGCTGAGGAACGGTCGCTGACAATGCTTGATGATATTGGCGTGCCCGAAATGGGTATCCGCCGTGAACCAGACTTGGCTCATCGCACAAACTCCTTTGACGCGGCCCAATGCGGCGTCCTTGATTTCTCACTTTCTTTTCAATGCCACCATTCTACGGCGGCTTGATGATGAGAAAAGGAGAGTCAGCCAAAGGTTCACGCGACGACGGATCGGGCTTGGCGGCACGAACACATCGATCCGCGTTCTGGCCGGTCGCGCGTTGAAATGAGTCCGTTCGCGTGGACTACTCGCAAGGGGCGACGATGACGTGATCGGATTCGGCGCGGGTGACGTGGCCCCGAATGAGGTCGCCGGTTTGGGTTCGATCGCCGGACTCGACCCATTGCGCGGGGGCGTAGCGGCAGGTTGTTCCTCGGATCAATCGACTCTCGGCGGTCTGGCCGATCGTGGCGAGTGCTTTTTCCGATTCGACCAAGACTTCCACCTTTTCTCCAACCAAAGACCGGAAGTAGTCCTCGCGCAGTTCGCCTTCGAGTTCAGTCAGCTGTCGAACGCGGTCGGCTTTGACGTCGCCTGCGAGCTGGTCTGGCATATCAGCTGCCGGAGTGCCGCGACGGGCACTGAACGGGAATGCATGAATCTTTGAAAAGCCCGCGGCGCGACAAGTCACGAGTGTTTCTTCGAACTCCTCCTCCGTCTCGCCTGGAAACCCCGCGATGACATCAGTCGTGATTGCCGGTTTGTTCAACGACTCACGGAGCAACCGGCAGCGATCGAGAAACATCCGCGTGCCCCATCGCCGTCGCATCCGCCGGAGCACCGAATCGCTGCCGGCTTGGAGGCAGAGGTGAACGTGCGGAACGATGCGATCGGAGTGCTGCTTCATGATCCCGATCAGGCTTCGCGTCACTTCGGTGGCTTCGATGCTTGACAGGCGAATGCGAAAATCGCCAGGAAGCTGACAGAGCCGTTCGACGAGATCGGCGAGGCGGGTCCATTCGTCTCGCGGTTTGTTGCGGTTCCAGTCGACACCATAGTGTCCGAGGTGAATCCCCGTGAGCACGACTTCACGATGTCCCGCCGCCGTAAGCCGGCTGACTTCGTCGACGATGTGCTGGAGTGGTCGCGACGTGAGTTCGGGTCGGACGTATGGAATGATGCAATAGCTGCATCGCAGCAGGCATCCGTCTTGGACTTTGACGTAAGCACGGTGGCGGCCGGAAAACCCGTCGAGTCCGGTCGGAACGTCGACAACGCCAAAACGCGACATCAAGTCGGGTAACTCGCGTTTGTCGGTCACGACCTCCGTGACGCCCGGAAGTTCGGCGACTTCTTCGGGTGCTCGCGTGGCGTAGCAACCCATGACAACGATTTTTGCATCCGGGTTGTCGCGGGCCATGCGTCGAATCACTTGCCGACTCTTGGCGTCGCCTTGGTTGGTCACTGTGCAGGTGTTGACCAGACAGATGTCGGCGGATTCGCCCTCGGCGCAGTCGTCGTAACCGACCCGCCGCAATCCTTGGCGGACGAGTTCCGTTTCGTACTGATTGACTTTGCAACCGAGCGTGGTGACGCGAAGCTTGGCGGACATCTCTACTCGACTACGGGCTCAATCGACTCGACTACTGGCTCAGAGAGGTGGATCTACTCGGTGACGGGCTCAATCGAGGCACTCATACTGCCCTTACACCGAGAGATCAATTCGTCCTTTCCGAACGCATGGATTTGATCTCGCTTGAGTTCGGCGTGTTCCATCGTCGTGGTCAGGCAGATCGCTTTGCCACTATTGTCGACTTCTTTGGCGATTTCAAAACCCTTTTCGATGGGGTGATGAAACAACTCCTGCATCATGATCACGACGTATTGGTAGCTGTGATCGGAATCATCCCAGAGGATGACGTTGTAGCGAGGCTGGCGTTTTGGCTTTTTCTTCGATTTCGTTGTAACGATTGGTTCAGCGACCATCGATTCTTCCGTCATCTTAGGGTTTGCTCCGTGCGATTGAAGTCCAATGTAATTTTAGACCATGCCGCTGCGGGATGAGAAGCAATCGGGCGACACGACTTCAAGACGGATGAAGAACCGTCTTTTCGCGACGCGTCGCACCGGCAATGCCCACTGTTTTTTCCCGTGTTCGGGCCGTATTTTAGCGCCGAGCGATGGGCCGTCAGGCCCGAATCTTTCCAAAATCCCCTATTTGCTCCGGCACGGACTCTCGACGATGCAAGAAACAGCGTTCGCGGACCTGTTGGAATCGATTCAGTCTCAGCAAGACGAACATCTCGCGGAGTTGGTCGACTGGTTGCGCATTCCTAGCGTGAGCAGTGACAGTCGGCGGGTGGACGACGTTCGCGCGGCGTGCGACTGGATCGCATCCAAACTGGCCCGAAGCGGTTTGACGACCGAGACCATCGAAACGGAAGGGCACCCGATGGTCGTCGCCGAAACCCCGCCGGTTCCCGGTGCCCCCACCGTACTGGTTTACGGGCACTATGACGTGCAACCGGCAGAGCCATTGGACCAATGGATTTCGCCGCCGTTCGAACCCACCAAGCGCGACGGAAACCTGTACGCACGCGGGGCAACCGATGACAAGGGTCAGCTTTTGACGCATATCCAAAGTGTGTGTGGCTGGCTGGCGACCGGAAAGACGCTTCCGCTCCAAGTCAAGTTTTTGATCGAAGGCGAAGAGGAGGTTGGCAGCGAGAATCTGGAACGTTCTTTGCCAGAACTGGCTGAACGTCTTGCTTGTGACTGTGTCGTGATCAGTGACAACAGTCAGTACGCCGATGGCCAACCCGCGATCACGTACGGGCTCAGGGGAATCGCCACCTACGAACTCTCCGTCAGTGGACCGAGTCAAGACTTACACAGTGGTTCGTTCGGCGGCGCGGTGATGAATCCGGCGATCGCGTTGTGTCGGATGCTAGCTTCGATGGTGAATGAACGGGGCGTCATCCAACTGCCCGGGTACTACGACCGCGTTGAAACTCTGACCGAGCAAGAACGAGAGCAATGGCGGGCCTTGCCGCAAGCCGACTCCGAGTTTGCCGAGGCGATCGGCGTGGATGCATTGTTCGGTGAAGAGGGTTACACAACGGATGAACGGCGTTGGGCTCGACCGACCTTCGACATCAACGGTTTGACGTCCGGCCACCAAGGCGAAGGAGCGAAGACCATCATTCCCGCGGTCGCCAGCGCGAAGATTAGTTTTCGTCTCGTCCCGAAGCAGGATCCTCACGAACTCACCGAATCGCTGAATCAGCATTTCGCCACTAACGCACCTACCGGTATCACTTGGTCACTACAGGTGGACCATGCGGCGCCGGGCATGCTTGCGGATATCAACACGACGTTCGCGCGATCCGCTCAAGCCGCGATCGAAGCGGCGTTCGGTGTCCGGCCCGTTTTCATTCGCGAAGGCGGTTCCATTCCCATCGTCACTCGATTCCAAGAGGTGCTCGGCTGCGATTGCTTACTGCTGGGCTGGGGCCTGTCCGATGACAACTGCCACAGCCCCAACGAAAAGTTCCGCATTGCTGACTACTTCCGTGGCATTTCGGCGTCCGCGACGCTGTGGAACGAAATCGCACAACCGTCCGCTCAATAGAGTTCTCGCCTCGAATCCCCTGTCATGCTCGATCGAAAATTTATCCTTCAGAACATCGATCTTGTTCGCGAGAACTGCGAGCGTCGCGGCACGCCTTGCGACATCGATCGTATCCTTGAGCTGGAAAACGCGCGCTTGGAGCAGCTCCAGCTTTCGCAGGAACTCAATCGTCAGGCGAATGAGGTCAGCAAGCAGATGAAGTCGGCGAGCAACGCCGAACGACCTGCGCTGATTGAGCAAGGGCGCGAACTGCGACAGAAAAAGGATGCCGCGCAAAAGCGTTGCGATGAGTTCGACGCCGAAATCAATTTGATCCAAGCGACGATTCCCAACCTGACCCATCCCGACGCGCCGACCGGTGGAGAGGACGACGCGAAAGAGTTGACGTTCGGAAAGTCGCCCGTTCCCAAGTTTAACTTCGCTCCGCTGGACCACCTTCAGCTCGGCGAAAAGCACGATCTGTTTGATTTTGAAGGCGGCGCCCGGGTGGCCGGTGCCGGTTTCTACTTTCTGCGAAACGCGGCCGTGCGACTCGATCTCGCGCTGCAGCAGTTTGCGGTCAGCTTTCTTTCGGAGCGCGGCTTCACGCCCGTTGCAACACCTGACCTTGCGCTGACGAGCATCCTGCAAGGCACGGGCTTCAATCCGCGTGGCCCCGAAACGCAGATCTACAGCATCGAGAATACCGAACTGAACCTTGTCGCCACGGCGGAGATCACGCTGGGCGGGATGATGAGCGACCAAGTGCTCGCCGACGAAGAGTTGCCCATCAAGCTATGCGGGCTGAGCCACTGTTTCCGAACCGAAGCCGGCGCGGCGGGGCGCGCTTCAAAGGGTCTGTATCGTGTTCATCAATTCACGAAAGTCGAGATGTTCGCGTTTACGCTGCCGGAGCAGAGCGATGCCACGCACGAAGAAATGCGCGACCTGGAATGTGAGTTGTTCGATGCGATCGAGGTTCCCTATCGTGTGGTCGACACGGCCAGTGGTGACCTCGGTGGCCCCGCCTACCGGAAGTACGATCTGGAGGCCTGGATGCCCGGCCGAGGCGATGACGGCGCGTGGGGCGAAGTGACCAGCACAAGCAACTGCACCGACTACCAGGCTCGCCGTCTCAACGTGCGGTACAAGACGGCCGGCGAGAAGGGCACCAAGTTTGTCCACACCCTCAACGGCACGGCGGTAGCAACCGGTCGGGCGATGATCGCGGTGATTGAGAACCATCAGCGGGCCGATGGAAGTGTCGCTGTTCCCAAAGCGCTTCAACCCTGGATGGGCTGCGAGATCCTCGAGTGATCAGGTTTTGGCTCCGCCGCCGGGCCAGAACATTTTCCACTTGCTCTCGTTCGACTTGCTACCCTCTTCACTCTCCGCCACGGTCTCTTCGCCCTGAAGCTTGCTGGCCAATTCGCGCATCGCTTGGGTGATGGCGGCTTTGGGTGCCTGGTTGACCAATGGGACGCCGTTGTTGCGGACTTCGACCATCGTCCGATAGTCGTTGGGTAGCAGAGCATAAATGTCTCTGCCCAAGGTCTCCTTTGCCTTTTTGAGACTGATCTGTCCCGATTCAAGGCCGGCGCGGTTGACGACGATTTCGACCTTGTCATGAAGACCGTCGATTTCCTCGAAACTCATCATCAAACGCACAACGTTTCGCAGACAGGGCAAATCGAGTTGCGTCACAAGGATGACTTGGGACGCCGCTTCGATCGCGGCCATGTCGACGGGCCCGTAGGACTTTGAGAGATCAATCACCAAGTGAGTGAAAGAAGCCTTCAGCAGGCCGATGACCTTCCGCAGACTGTCTTCGGTGATTGCGCTGGTGTCATGCAATTCGACTGGACGTGGCAGCAGGTAAAGGCCGCTGGAGTGCTTGGTGAGCGACTGCTTTAGCAGTTGAATGTCCAAGCGGGAAACGTTCTGCACGACATCTGCGAGCGTGTAGTCCGGGATCGCGTCGAGGAAGACATCGGCGTCGCCGAGTGCTAAGTCCAGGTCCAGCAGCGCCACGCTATTTCGGTTGTTGGAAGCGAAGATGCACCCCAGGTTGACGGCAGTGCTGGTGGTCCCCACGCCGCCGGTCGCACCGGCGATCGCGATCACTTCACAGCCGCGCGTGCCTCCTTCGGCCGAACCGAATTTCTGTTGGCTCACTCGTCCCAGCGCCGCGGCCAGGTCTTCATGAGACATCGGCAGCGTGAGAAACTCGCGGGCTCCGGCGCGAATGGTTTGCAGAATCAAATGGCCGTCGGTACTCTCGCTCGCCGCGAGGATCACCGTCTCAGAACCTTCGCTCGCCAGTCGCTCGACCAATCGAATGGCTTTTTCGGCGTCGCTATCAAGCGCGATGACGCCCACGTCAGGAGAGGTCTGCTCGATGATGTCGGGGAAAAACTCGTAGCGGGAGCAGTCGGCCTCCAGCCAGATCGTCTCCATGCCCAGGAGCATGCCCTTCAGGTTTTCGCGCGTCTCATCGTTGGGGTCAACCAACGCGATCCTTAGCACGTTACTCATCGCAGAATGTCCGATCGATCAAGATTCTGTTTCGTGCCCGAACGGGACGTCGTCCGTCGACGTCCCATCACATCCTCAGTCACCCAATCAGTAGGAGTCTGGTGTCGATACCACCACGCCGTCGCCGACCTCGGTCGGTTCGGATGATGGGATGACCGCCCCGGGTGGCAGCCCCATGCTGCCGTGCATGCCTGCAGGTTGCGACAGACTGCCGTGTGCCATCATCGCTCCGTGCTGCATGACGTTGGAGTGGAGCATCGATCCGTCCATGCTCATGCCGCTCTCCATCGAGCAGCCGTCGCCGCCGAGCAAGTTCGGAACTTCAAGATGGCCATTGAGAAAGATTTCGCGATCGCTCGGCGAGTTGCTGTTCACACCCGGACCACCGCGTGGCACCTGGTGAGGGTCCATCGCCGCGACCAATTCGGGCGTCACGGTGATCAGCAACTCGACGTCATTGCGTCGTTCGCGAACAAATCGGAAGAACGTACCGATCACCGGGAGTTCACCGAGAAGCGGAGTCGACCGCGAGGAAGCTTCCGTACGGCTTTGCAACAAGCCCGCGATCGCGAAGGTTTGACCGGCTTGAAGTTCGACAGCCGTTTCGACGTATCGCTGATTAAAGCCAGGGATCGAGATGCCTTGAATCTGTAGCTGCAGCGTCGGGTCCACTTCTTTGACTTCGGGACGCACTTCCAGTCGTACTCGACCGGGCCCGATGACGAAGGGCAAGAAGTCGACGGACGTTCCGAATTCCTCGTATTCGACCGTCGGGGCACCGTTACCCGAAATCACGACGTAGGGGACACGGCCGCCGACGGTGAATCGAGCGGGACGTCCGTGGGTCGCAACAACGGTTGGTTCGGCAAGGAACTTGATTAGGTTTTGCTCGCGGAGAGCCTGGATGAGGGTCGTGAACTCGGGACCCGCGAAGACATTCGTGACGGATGCTTCGGCGAGCTCGCCGGGACGACTGATGATTCGGTCCGCGCCATCGGTCCAAGACCAGTCGACCCCAGCCTCACGCAGTTTCGTGCGAGAGACTTCCATGATTCGGGTGTGCAACAGGACCTGTTGAACGCCGACGACTCGGATGTTGTTGACCACGGTCGGGTAGTACTGTTCGACAATCGCGATCGCACGATCGACATCGTCGACACTGGTCACGAAACCGGAGACGATCGCCGATGCGTTGACCGGCATGACCTTGAGCGTTGCGAGCGGCAATTGTGAGGAGAGAATACCCTCGATCTCGCGTGCGTCGGCGATGACGGTGATGTCAACCTGGTACTGCTGGTCCTCGGTGTCCCACAGGTTGATCTGTGTGGTACCAGGCGTCTTGGCGAATATCTGCAGTTGGTTCTGCGAGATGGGCGTCGCTCCCAAGACTTCCTCGTTGTGAACTTGGAAGCGGGGGATCTTCGCCTCGAGCGTCAGGATGCTACTGGTCTTGACCAGCATCTGCATCCGCTCGACGGCGTTGGTGATGGTGTGTTCGACAGCGCCGGCAGCCGCTGTCAATTGAGCTTCGGACTCAAGGGTCTCCTGAGCAAACGCGGCTCCGGAGAAGGCTGAGCCGACCAGTACGGCCAGGGTCAGAGCAGACGGGCGAACCGCATTTCGAAACATTTCCATCGCAGATGCATCCTTGCAGAGCCGGCGCCTTGATCCATCAAGACACGGTGCACAGCGGACTGAGCACACGACTCGTTGCGAGTAACGTTGGTAAAAAAGGGGTCTGGTTTGTCACCCACCGACCGCGGGTGGTCGATGGGTGGTCGTACGTTTGAGCAGTGGTCTGCTCACTCTTCAATCGGTCCGGATTCGAAGAAGGGGCTATCGCCTTCTTCGAGGAAGCTTTCTTCCTCTCCGCCATTCGGCTCGCCCGAGGGAGCGGGTTCGCCGTCAGGTGTATCGCTGATGTCTCGGTTACCGAGATCGAGGTGTCCGGTATCCGCAACCACTCGGGGAACGCTCTCACCCTTGTGCCACTCGTAAACGATGATTCGCCCGTTGTGGTACTTCGTGGTACGGAACAGGAACGTGTCCTCGCGCGGGATGGTCTCCACATCGGTCTCTGTCGGCTCAGAGACCTTCACGGCTTCGGCTTCTTTTTTGAGTCGCTCTTGCTCGGCGCGGTATTTGTCGAGGTCCTCAACAAACTTTTGCGCCGCGGCGCTGGGCTGGTCGATGGGCAACGTCTCGTCGTCCGCGGTCGGGCTGCCGAGGGACAACGAGATCTCGCCGTACTTCTTGGCGAAGTCGAATGCTTGATTGTCCGCCTTGCGAATCAGCAACTGAATGTCGCGAGCCGTGCGGCTGCGTTTCTCTTCGGGGTCAAATTTGGTGACACCATCGATTGCGTAAACTTTGACGCCGGTAAGGACGCCCAGGACGGTATCGCGTGGGAAGACGCCTTCGGCGAAGAAGCCGCGGATATCGACTCGGTCGCCGGGACGAACCAAGTTCACGGTCCCGTCGCGACCGGCCGGCAGCGAAACCACGGTGTAGCCTTTGGGCACCACCATGTCGGCGACTTCGTCCATCAGCTTTTGGTCCAGCATCGGTTCACCCTCAAAGAGTGGCACCTTGGCAAAGCGACCTTCGAATTGTGTCAGCTCCATCGAAGCACCCTGAGGAACTCGATCGACCGGCCACTTTTCCAAGCGGAGTTTGTCCGGTGTGATTTCTTCTTCCGCGCTAATGGCTTGGGTCGTGACAAGAATCTCGACCATCTCAATCGATGCAGTGCCCTGGGCATTCTGCATCCACTGTCCAACACCGACGGCTGCGATGGTGCCACAGACGCCGGCGAGTAACAGGAATAGTGATTTGTTTCGCATGGTTTTCCGCTGTGAAGGGCAGCGTGTACGTGTGGAGGACTTCGCTGGGAGGAGGATGTCGACCCTCGATGAGTAGTCGGCGCTCGAGAGCCGTTTGCTGCACAAGTCAATTTGCTCAGCGCAGGGCTACTACAGCTGGCACGGACCGCGTGATGCAAAAGAACGAGTTAAACGGTAGAGCTTCACAGCCCTACCGTTTTGCGAGCCGAAATCGGCTTGAAGTTTGGACAGTTCTAAACAGATGAACCGCGTTGTCTGCACGGATTAGAAAAGCATTCCGGCGTAAGCAAAGTATGCCACCGAGCCGATCGCCATCGGGATTCCGTACGGAAGCAGGTACATGTTGGGCTTTCGCTCGCGAGCAATCTTGGAAAGTTCGGATGGTTTGCGAATGGTTTTCCATTCCTCCAAGATTTGACGCGCCATCGCGTAGTGCTTCATCCAGTTCCCGCTTCGCCAGATCATGACGATGGCCATCACGCCACCCACGAGGGCGGTCGCTGCGAATGCGTAAAGTGTGACCACGGTTCCGAGCCAGGCTCCGACGCCCGCGAGCAGTTTCACGTCACCGGCACCCATGCCGCCGACATTGCGGAGGACCAGTAGCAAGATCATCCCGACGAAGGTGCCAAGCAGACTCCACGCGAGTCCCGTGACCCCGCCCTGGATGGTGCAGTGGAGCCAGCCACATGCGATGAACGGAAAGGTCAGCCAGTTCGGCACCTTCAAGATCGCGCCGTCAATGATTGCGGCGACGATGAGAACGAATGCGACAAACCAGACGGCCCAGTTTTCGACGATACCTTGAAGCAAGAATTCCATGATGCATCCCCGTGGCTCGGGACTGTTGTGGGGGGTTTTACGGAGCGGATCTCCGGGTCGACGAACTCTAGGTCGTCGTTAGCGTCGCGTCGCCGATTCGATAAAAGTCTGGCCGGAAACGGTTTGAAGTTCGCGTCCGTCGCCATTCACCCGACGGGCGTTTCGCCGCATACGGCGGGCGAACTTGTCTAACGTGGTCCGAGCGCCCAGCTGAACATCGCGAAAAGCAACGTGATAAAGCAGCACGACAGTTGCCAAACGTGTTCTGCGGCGTCGGCGGGTAGTAGTGGGTAATTCATGATTGATTGACCGCGCAAGAAAGAACTCGACGCGGCGCCGGCGAAGTCGCTGGCGCCATCGTCGAGAATCTCTCAAATCAACAATGGGTGGTAAGAAGAGCCACCCACGCAATATCAGTTGCCAGCGATCGCTTTACCGACCTCATCGAACTTCTTGTTCGACTCGGTTCCGATCGTGCCGACTGCAGCGAGGCAAACAACAACGATCAGAGCCAACATCACAGCGTACTCAACTGCGGTGGGGCCATCTTCTTCCTTCAAGAACTCAACGATGCTGGTAGCGAACTTCTTCATTATTCAAACTCCTCGGTGGGGAACGTCCAGGGACGCACCCGACGATGACTTAATGGGCCGATTCAACGCGAATAGGATCCCTCGGAAAAGAAGCAGCCACGTCTCCGAAGACTTGCCTCAGGTTTGTCACGCCGATCTAACGAGCGACGAAAACCATCCCATGGCAGCCCGGCCATCCCACCGTGAATGAAAATCATCCGCGGGCGGGACCCGAAACTTTGCGTCCCACTTTCGCAAGCGGTTTGCCTTTGTCCGGGAGTGAGGCTGGCTAAGAACCGTGTTGGCGACTTGCCGAGTTCTCAGCAGCGGGGCGTCGTGACCCGCTCTCTAAAACGACCGTATGTCAGAAACCGAGGGAGTCAAAAAAGAGGCCTCAGGGAAACTTTACCGGCTCCGTTAAAAGAACACTTAGCCCGGTTGTGCCGATTCAATCGGCGACACGTCACGTCTAACAAGAGAGTTCTCAGTGCTCCTTGCTTCGATCTCGCCATGAACACGTTTTGGCGTCCTACTCTCCGAAGGTGGACCATCCGATTGCCCCCTTTGAAACTCAATCTCATGCAATTTCAACATCTGAGCCGAATCATCGCTTTGCTCGGGCTGATCGCCGTGACGAGCGGATGCAAACTTGACGTGACCGGCGCCACGAAGGGTTCGGGCAAACTCTCCAAGAACGAGATCAAACGAGAGATCGCGAAGGTCAAGAAGCAGTTACCGATTCATGCCGAAGAAGGACTGACTCTCACGGACATCAAACTGGAGTACTCCGGCGGGATCACGGTTTGGGTACGGTGCAGCGAAGAGCTGACCCGACAAATGCGTGCGATCGGGAGCCACACGCTCAAGGAAGCCGCCAAGGACAACCTGGCTAAGATCGATCCCGACAGCGCCAAAATTCCCGAAGAGCTGCAGACGCTCCTGAACCAAGAAGTGCCGATCCAGTACATCTTTGAGGATCGGTACGAGGGGCATCTCGCGACAGTCACGCTGAGCAACGAAGCCTTCGAAGGCCGGGAGCGGGTCGGGAAGGAACAGAAAAATCCATTCGCCGTCACAAAGGTTTCCAGGAACGGAAAGAAGAAAACCGACGAGAACGGAGAATAACGACCGCGGCCGCCTCCTCGACTCCCTGGCGGCCTGACTCCAAATTCGCCCGCGGCGATTCGAGCCGCATTCGCCCCCTGGATGCTTTTGAGGGCGAAATAAAGTGGCATCGCCGCGCATTCTCCTGTTAAATGAGGCCCCGCCCGGCCCGCGAAGCATCCCCTGCGCGCCGAAACGACCCTCCTGGAGAATGAAAATGCTCAACCGTCGCAACGTGCTCCGTGGAGTAGCCGCGGGAGTCGGCACGGTTTTCGGTCCAACGATGATGCCCAGTTCAGCCGTGGCCGCTTCCCGAACGCACGGCTCCCCGAGACGAGTCATCTTCTTTTTGCAAAATCAGGGCTTCGATCCGGCCACCTGCGTGGCCAAGGGACTGGGATCGACCTGTTCCCTGGACGGGGTCAAACTTCCCGATCCGATCGCGGATCTCGAGCCATACAAAGATCGCATCAACATCATCACCGGGCTTCATGGCCGACACACCAGCCCGTCTCATAGCGCATTTTTCGGCGCGCTCGGGGGCTATCGCGGCGGGATCGGGATTTCGCCCGGCGGGCCCACCATCGATCATGTGATCAGCCAGAAGCTACCCGAAACGATTCTTCCGCATCTTCGCATCGGGATGGATGCACTCGAGAACATGATCTCGCGGCCAACGCTTGCGACGCTCTCGGCGGCCGACGCGGGAAAACCTCTGTTCATGCACTCCAATCCGGTCAACCTCTACCAGATGCTGTTCGGAAGCATCGCGACAGGCGAGGTCCGAAAACGATTTGAGGCGCGATCCAAGGTCTTTGATCGCATCGAACAGCTCGCGGGCGAGGGCAGCGAACGACTTCCGTCGGGAGATCGTCAACGCTACCGAAGTTATGTCGACGGCTTCCGCGAAATTAACGGACTGCGAGAAAAGCTTGCCGACGTCTCCGACCATCTGCGGCAGTTCGCTCCCGAGTACGGGACCAAGTTTACGAATCCCGAATTCGAAACCGACTGGCATGATTCACTGCTCGATCTCGGCATCGCGTCCCTCAAAGCTGGACTCACAAATGTGCTGACCATCGGCTCCGGCCGAGGTGAGATTTTTGGTTCATGGAAGGGTCTTGGCGTGGAGCCCGCTGGGCACAGCCTTGGGCATATGAATCAACCGAACAATCCGATCTGGGTCAAGATTCGCCAGTACAACTGTCAGATGTTGGTGCGTTTGATGCAGCAACTGGAATCCATGCCCGAAGGCGACGGGACAATGATGGACAACACGCTCATTGTGTACACCAGCAACAATGCCAACAAACAACACACCGATGGAAAGGAGTGGCCGTTCATTCTCCTGGGCAACTGTAGCGGTCATTTCAAGACGGGACAGTACACGAAGCTTGATGGGAAGCGGCCGATCAACGACCTGTACACCACGCTGCTGCACGCGATCGGTTCACCACAGGACCGATTCAATCTGGATTCGAACCTGGCGACCAAATTTGAATCCAAGGTGGGCCCGATTGAAGAATTGCTGGCGTAGTGCCTCATCTGCGAACTGAGACTCGCGGTTGGACCGAAGTGGCCACGCGAAGCTCGCCGGCGGTTTCGCTCACCGCCCTCTGATCTCCGTCGAGCCCTCTGATCTCCGTCGAGCCCTTTGATTTCGTCTCCTCGTTCACGAAGGTGGACCGTGCGTAAACGACTCGTGACTCTCGTCATCTTGGCTCTGTCGTCTGTGACCGTCGCGGGGGCGAACGAAACGGCCTCATTTGAGTCGCTCGTCGGTCCCTTCCTTAAAACGCACTGCATCGACTGTCACGGGCCCGACGGTGAGGGCGATGTCGAACTTCACGAGGTAAGTGGAGTGACGTCAGAGAACGTTGAGCTGTGGAAGCAGGTCTGGGAGCAGGTGGCGCTCGGCGAGATGCCTCCCAAAGACATCGACGAACGGCCAACACCCCTGCAGCGTGCAGAGCTTTCGAATTGGATCACCGCGTCGATCGTCCACGCGTCGCGATCGATCGGAGGATTCGATGCCCATCGGCACCCTTCCAAAGGCAACCACCTCGATCACAGCCTCCTGTTCGGCGAAATCCCCGCCGGTCTGGAACCGTCCTCGACGCCCGCGAGGCTATGGCGGATACATCCGCAAGAACATCTGACGCGTTTGAGCGCGCTGATCAATGACGAGCCCGCCTTTGATCCAAAGCATCCGGGCATGAGGACCCGCGGCGATCAGATTCAGCCGAACCAGGACGGTGAAATCAAAGTGTATTTCGGTCTGGATCGAGTCATCGGTTGGGTCGGTGGCACGGCGGCGTACGCGGCGGCCATCACGGGCTTTCCACCTGCGCTCTCCACCCACGATGACCATGGATTGCGGAGCTATCCGATCTATCACTCGGTCAATAGCGCCGAGGCCACACAGATCGCGTCCGTCGCCGAGGACATCCTAAGATTCATGGCCTTTGGCCCCGATGCCGAACCGTATCAGTTCGCCGATAAAGTCGGTGACATCGACAGTCAGTACAAACACGAAAGTCTTCGGGGATTGAGCCAGAGTCTGTTCTACGCCAAAGAGCCCAAGCGACCGCTGACTCCCGTGTATGAGTTGATGCGGCAACCGGGATACGATCGAGAACAGGTTCGTGCCGCCGTTGACTTTCTTTTTGAGGCGCTCACCTGTCGCCCGCCAACACCAGCAGAGACGGACAAGTATGTTTCCATCGTTGACGAGGCGGTCGCGGACCTTGGCAAAGAAGATGGCTTGATTTTAGGGCTGTCACCGATCTTTCTTGACCGCGAAGCGTTGTTCCGAACGGAACTCGCCGAAACGGGGACGCCCGACGAGTTCGGCCGCGTGATGCTGCAAGACGAAGAACTCGGACTGGCGATCAACGCCGCCTTGAGCTATTTGCCTCCCGACGCAACGCTCAAGTCTTCGATGACGTCCGGCGGACTTCGCAGCCGTGAAGATGCGCGACGCGAGATCGTGCGGCTTCTGAATGACGACAGCGTTCGCAAGCCGCGGCTGCTGCAGTTCTTCCAAGAGTACTTTGACTATGACCGAGCTGGCGGCGTCTGCAAGGACGTCAACGCGTTACGCGCCGCAGGCGGTCAAACCAAAGATCAAAACCACTATCGGGCGATGTTCGCGATGAAGGCGAGCAGCGATCGATTGATCGAGCGGATTCTCGAAGAAGACAAAAATGTCCTGCGCGAGTTGCTGACGACCAACCGCGCGGTCGTCAGCCGCGGCCAGGATGCCGCGTACTTCGGTGAATACCTCAGTGACAAGCGACCACCGGTTGATCCGAAGGCCAAACGCAACGCCGTACGCAGGCTTGTCACAATCCGTGAAGCCAAATTTCCCAAGGGCGAAGCGATCCACGTGCGTATCGCGCGTGTCATTCGCGGCAATCGCTCCAAACGTGAGCTAACAACACTGTCGAACGATGAGCGGATGGGAATACTGACCCATCCGAGCTGGCTCGTGTCCCACTCCGATGCGATGGACAACCATGCCATTCATCGTGGCAAGTGGATTCGCGAGCGACTGCTCGGCGGTGCGGTGCCGGACGTTCCGATCACCGTCGACGCGATGCTGCCCGACGAACCCGGCGAAACGCTGCGACATCGAATGCGGGTGACCCGTGAAGAGTATTGCTGGAAGTGCCACCAGAAAATGGACCCACTCGGTTTGCCCTTCGAGATGTACAACCACCTCGGGCTCTACCGCAAAGTAGAGCATGCGAAACCGGTCGATACCCGTGGCGAGATCATCGACAGCGGTGATCCGGAGTTGGACGGACCGGTCGAAGACGCGTTGGAATTGATCGAACGGCTCGCAAAGAGCGATCGTGTGACGCAGGTGTTTGTGCGGCACGCCTTCCGTTTCTGGATCGGACGCAACGAGACCCTCCAGGATGCACCCGTGTTGCAGGCTGCCTACAAGGCATACCAAGACAACGAGGGAAGCATGAAGGCCCTACTCGAATCGTTGCTCACCTCCGATGCGTTTCTTTACCGTAAACGCGAACGCGCCGATGTCGGCTCCTTGCAAGCCGCGACGCCCTCAAACCGCCCGGCGAACTCGAATCCGAAGTAACGGCGACACCGCCCAAAACCACTGCACTTTTGACCAGGTATCCTTTCGCTTCGGTCGATCAAGAATGTGCCTTGGTCCGGCAAGACGGTGCTTCAGATCCGCAAGTCTGATCGCACACCTACCGGGGACTTGCAGTATGTTGGATCCCCCGCACGGGTACCACTTCGAAGCCACCATCGCTCCAGGACTGCGCGTTGTTTCCTGACAAAGACCATTCCCAAACCGCGATTGAATCGGATGCGTCGACCCGTTGCGCGGGCGTTCGTCGGCCTGCGCCCGAATCGTTGCCGACGCTCGATTCATCTCCCTTGATCGGGACACATCGTTTGTTGCGAGTGCTGGGCAGCGGCGGCATGGGAGTCGTTTACGCTGCGGAGGACCTGCAAACCGGGAGAGATGTCGCGCTCAAAGTTGTCGCTCAGCGTCCCGAGTGTTTCTTGCTCGATGAAGTGGATTCGCCGACGACGCGGTCGCGGCCGAAGGATCGATTTGTCACCGAGGTTCAGACCACCGCTCAACTTGATCACCCCAACATCGTGACGGTCTTCACCGCGGAGCGATCCATCGGCTACGCGTACTACACGATGAAACTGGTCGACGGCGTGGATCTGCGGCGACTGATCGAACTGATGTTCGCCATGCACCCGAGGACGCGACCTTGGCGGATGAACGAAATCCATGAGTTGCTGCTCACCTCGGACTGCGAACCGAAGTGTTCCGGTGCAATGACTCGCTCGATGATCGACTCGGCACCGATCGGGGCGACGGATGTCACGGCGAATCCGGATTCATTCGCGTTGAAGGAAAAGCCTGACTCGACTTCCACCCAATCTGACGAGCAGGTGGTGGAAGGGCCGGCCTTTGTCGACGAAGTCTTTGTCTTTTTTGCGAGTCACATGGCTGAGGCCGCGGAGGCCATTGCCTACGCCAACGACGAAGGGGTCTTACACCGCGACATCAAACCCAGCAACCTGATCGTCGATCGTCAGGGAAAACTGTACGTGACTGATTTTGGTCTCGCTAAATGGAAGCGTGCCAACGGCGACGATGAATCCACGGCTTGCGTTGGGACCCGTGGCTACATCGCGCCGGAGTGTTTGCGATCGGCGTCGGCGGTGGACCCGCGAAGTGAAGTCTTCTCGCTCGGCTGTGTATTGCACAAGCTGATGACTTTGTGTCCGACGGGGCCGCCCGACCCGAGCGACCCCTCCTGGGAGACGTCGGCGAAACGAGAGTTACCCGCGGGTCTTTTCGCGATCATTCGAAAGGCGATGGCGTTCCAGCCATGTGATCGCTACGAAAGCGTCGGTGAGTTGGCGAGTGATCTGCGTCGTTTCGCCGAAGGGCAGCCGGTCCAAGCCGCCACATCGGTAAGGCGATCGACACGCACACTTCGGTCCTCAAGACATCCGAGGTCACTGGTCCTGGTCACATCGGCGATCGTCACGCTTTTCTGCGCTGGCTGGGGATACCGCGCGTTTCGAGAGATGAACCGCCTCGCGACGGCGGAAAGGCTGCAATCGCAACGGGCCAATGCGATGGTCGACTTGTTGCTCGACCAGCTTGGCGAATCCTATCGTTCGGCGGGCGAAGAAGCCCTCGCCTCCAACCCCAAATCACCTCAGCCGCGCCGGAGGCTGAGCGAGCAAGCAAAGTTCACACTGGGACGTGGCGTCGAGGTGTGCCAACAGATATTGAGTCAACCGGGTGATCTTTCGACAGTCCATGTGGTCAAGGTCGCATCGCTATTACGTAAGACGGCCCTGATTTACCAACGCGGCGGAGAGAAACAACAGGCCGCGGAACAATACGGGCTGGCCGCCTCGACGTTGGACAGCCTCGACGTCGCGACCCCCGAGATCATCGCGGAGCGGTGCTGGCTCCATTATCTGGAGACTCGCTACCTGCAATCCAGCACGGGTTACTCAGCTCAGGACTCAAACTACGAAGCAATCCTTGGCGAGGTCGATGCTTCGCTGCGTGAGAATGAGTTGGACCCGAAGTCACAGTCACGACTTCACGAAGTCGCAGGTCTGGTGCACATCGCGCGTCAAAAGTATGTCGCCGCGATCGAACATCTCATGCTGGTGGACCAGCCGGAATTCGGAGAGTGCTCGCTTCGCCGAACGATGCTGTCAGCGTATCGCATGGGCGGTCAGCACCAAAAGGCGCTTCCGATGGCCAAACAACTCGTCGCTGATTTCCCCGAGGACGATGAGGCGTGGCGCGAATTGGCTGGCGTCAGGCTACACCTGGATGAAATGCACGAGGCGACGTCAGCGTTTCAACGTTGCGTGCATCTGAATCCATCGAACGCGTTGGGTTGGCAAGGTCTGGCATGGGCCCACTTTCGCAGTGGCAAAAAAGACCAAGCGATCGAGTGCATTGAGGACGCCTGTCGGCTCGCGCCTCACAATGACACGGTGTTGATGGCTCGTGCCAAGTTTTACATGTCCGACGGCCGCCAAGCCGATGCCGTCGAGGATCTTCGAACCGCGTTGCAACTGCGTCCGAAGAGTCCCTATGTCGTTTACCCTGCGATCACCACGCTGCTCTTTTGGGACCGCAGCGAACCGACTGACCTGCGTCTTTGTGAGCGTGTCGCGCAGGAGTACTCCGACGAGTGGCCGCGAAAGCTCGCTCGAGAGATCAAGGTGCTGACGCGGTTTCGCGCCGGAGCGTACGACGAAGTGATTGAAATCGAGGCCGAAGACGAATCGCGGAATCCGACCCTGCGGCTCGTGACTCTGGCAGCGAAGTGTTTGACGGGCACGAAGGCAACGCGCGCACGTGCGCTCGCGGAATTGCGTCAATGGCAACAGGCTGAGTGGCGAGGACTGGATAACAGCTCAGCCAACCGTTTGATCCGCGAACACGTGACACGACTCTGCTTCGACCTGGGTTCTGCCGAATGATCGGATCAAGATCGCTTACTTGATCGCTTCAAGGATCCTCTCCGCCACGTGAATCCCGAGTTTCTTCGAACCCTCTGGCGTGTAGTGGACGTTAGCGGGCTTTTGTGTGTCGCTCACCGATTGGGCAAAGGCATAGAACGGATCGGTGACGATGCCTCCCACTTTCGCAACCGCCTTCGCCGCCGCGGCGTTGTACTTGGCCGAATCGCCGGGGACACGACCCTTGGAACCTTCCGGAACCGGAGACGTTTCGCGCCAAATGACTTTGGCACCGGTCTCTTTGAATCGAGCGGCGAGTTCTCCGATGTTGACTTGGTACTGCTCAATCGCGACTTGCTGATGTGCGCCCTCCGATCCCGGCTTCGCAAGGTTTTCGCCGTTTGGTCCCATGTATTTCAAGTCATGGAGGCCAAAGTTAAAGTGGATCACGTCCCATTTACGGTCGCCGATCCAGGCATCGACTTGTTCCAATCCGCGTGTCGTTGGCCCACAATTAGTCGGCGGGCGAAAGACGTTTGCCTTGCCCTTGAGTTCGCGCCGGACATCGAGTGTGTAGCCGATCGAGATGGAATCACCGATCAAGAGGACATTGGGTAGGTTCGGATCGATTTCGGGCAACGCGAATACCGGATTCGGCTTCTTCTTTTTTGCCTTTGCGTCTTGTGCATCGCAGGAATCAGAAAAGACAAACAGGACGCAAATGACAGATAGAAGGCGAATGACTTGTTGCATCGACCGGGACCTCCGAATGAGACTGATTGCGTGAGAGAGAATGGGGAAGCCGCCTATCGTATTCTGGATGCCTCGGCGAATCGAGCGACCGAGGGAATGCGGACGATCGAAGAGTATGTCCGATTTGCACTTGATGAGTCGAGCTTGACCGAGGTCGCGAAGCAGCTACGACACGATCTTGCCGCCGCCGTCGGTCGGCTGCCGCGATTGGAGTTGATTGCCCATCGGGACACGGATTCGGATGTCGGGACGGAAGTTGAGACGACGACCGAGTACCAGCGAGCCTCAATTCATGAGGTCATTCGGGCTGCGGCGGAGCGGGTGCAGCAATCAATGCGAGTCATGGAAGAGTATGGCAAGACGATCAATGTCGAGTTCGCTCGCGATGTCGAAGCAATCCGCTATCGCGTTTACTCATTTCATCGGGACGTCGAACT
The DNA here is from genome assembly GCA_038520195.1 of Planctomycetota bacterium. GTDB lineage: Bacteria > Planctomycetota > Planctomycetia > Pirellulales > Pirellulaceae > Stieleria. Next base: position 4,913 of record JBCBLJ010000012.1, on the reverse strand, counting down.
GGCGTCGGCGACGTCGGATCGCAAGCAACGGCTTGCGCGAGCCAACTTGTACGTGCTGATGGAATGCCTGCCGTCGGAAGAAGAGTTTATCGCGACATTGCGTTCGCTCAGCGCAGCCGGGGTCGACATCGTTCAACTCCGCGACAAGCAGGCGGACGACCGAACTGTCTTTGAACGCGCAAAAATCGCGTCGAAGGTCGCCCGAGACTCGGACATGCTGCTGATCATCAATGATCGACCTGACATCGCGGCGGTGTCCAACGCCGATGGCGTTCATGTCGGGCAATCGGAACTACCTGTAGACGATGCAAAACGGATCGTGGGGCCTGGCCGACTGGTCGGTGTCTCGACACACGACATCGAGCAGGTTCACGACGCGATCGCGAGTGGCGCCGACTACATCGGTTGTGGGCCAACGTTCCCAGGTCAAACAAAGTCCTTCGCAAGATTTCCCGGATGCGGGTTTCTTCGCGAGGTTCACGCGGGAACGGTTCGAACCCCACTACCCGCGTTCGCGATCGGCGGCATCGGCGCGACCAACATTGATCAAGTCATCGATTCAGGTTTTCATCGAATCGCGGTCAGCGGGGCGGTGATGAATGCGGATGATCCGGCAAAGGCGGCGGACGAGTTGAAGAGGCGACTTGCGGTTTGATCAGTCGGTCACCAGTTCGAATCCCTCGTCCAGCCAGCCGATCGCGCCACCGATCATTTCTTTGACCGGATACCCAAGTCGAGCGATTCGGATCGCAGCCTTGTTGGCACCGTTGCAATGTGGGCCGGCGCAGTAGACCACATAGATCGTGTCGGGCTTGAGCGGCGGTAGCGTCTCGACGTCGATCGCGTTCGTCGGCAGGTTGATCGCGGTGGGTACGTGACCCTTCTCGTACAGTTCCGGTGACCTCACATCGAGCAGAACAAAATCGATGAGATCGTTGCGGATCGAGTAATCCACGTCCCAACAATCCGTCTCGAAGCTGAGTCTCGCTTCGAAATGGGCCAACGCGGCTTGGCGGTCGGCTGCTTCGCACTTCCTCACTGGCGATTTCATTCTCATCGTGCCCATGTCGATCAGGTTAGTGATTCCAAGTTCACGATTGTGTTGTTTCCGCACCGTCCGTTCGAGTGGCAGAAATGACATTCTTCATTAAAATACTGCCATGAAAAGCAAGAATCACCGCGTGATGGCTGTCGTCTTCGATGGCGTCGCCATCTTTGAACTCGGTATCGCGATCGAGGTCTTCGGCCTACCGCGGCCCGAGTTCGATGATTGGTACGACTTCGGGGTTTGCGCGGCGGAGTCGGGCAAGCTGTCGACCCAGACGGGGCTGAAGATCGATGCCCCGCGGAAAGGACTGAGATCGCTCGCGTCGGCGGGAACGATCGTCGTGCCGAGTTGGCGAGACGTTCACGAGCAACCTCCGGGTTCGTTGCTCGGCGCGCTACGACGTGCGCATGAACGGGGAGCGCGCATCGTTTCGTTTTGCTCGGGTGCGTTTGTTCTGGCCGCGGCCGGATTGCTGGATGAACGCAAGGCGACGACACACTGGCGCTACGCCGATGCGCTGACCTCGAATTATCCACAGGTTTCGGTCGACCCCAACGTCTTGTACGTCGATGATGGCGACATCCTCACCGCCGCCGGGAGCGCAGCGGGCATCGACCTTTGCCTCCATCTCGTCCGCAAGGACTTTGGTTTCGCCGCGGCGAACGTTGTGGCGCGGAGGCTGGTCGTGCTTCCTCACCGTGAGGGCGGCCAGTCACAGTTCATTAAGGAACCGATCACGGAACACGGCGACGACGTGCTTGCCGAGCTGATGGACTGGTTACGCGGCAATTTGAAGTCGCCGCACTCCGTCAGCACGATGGCGACTCACGCTCACATGACAACGCGGACATTCGCGCGGCGTTTCCTCGAACAAACCGGGACGACACCCGGGCGTTGGTTGACCCGAGAACGCGTCAAGCACGCCCAGCACCTACTCGAGTCGACCGATCTCGACATGGAGCAAGTGGCGAAATGCTGCGGGCTTGGTTCCGCGCAACTCATGCGACTGCACTTCCAGCGTCAAGTCGGTTCTGCTCCGACGGCGTATCGCCGATCCTTCCGACTCAACCGATAGGCCCGCGTTGTAGCGTCCAACCGGATAAGCCAACTTATCACGACGCGGGTTCGCCTGAAGCACGGGTCCCCAATGCGCCCCATAGTCCATAGGGGCTCCATCGCCCGCGTCCCGTCAATGTCCCGTTGTCTCGCGGCGAGGGTCGCGACGCCGACCCCGCATGCACCGTGTCGGTGATAAACACGACGGCACCGTCGCCCAATAAGAGATGGCAGCCGCCTGGGTGATAACTGCCTGCCGAGAACACTCCTTCAAAAGGTGGGCGATTTCCGATCGCACAACTGGGGGCATTGGGTGGCAAAATGGTATTCACCAGCGAGTAACCGCCGGAGCCCTCCGCGTAGGCACCCCCACGACCGACCTTGCTCAGAGCCGCATCGGATGCAAAAGAAGAAGGCTTGAGAGGATCAATCAGCGCGAGGCACTCCGCGGGTGAATCCGCGAGCGTTGCGGAACCTCCGATGGCAAATTGTCCTCGGATTTGCCGATCTCGTGCCGTTCCGATCTCCGTCATCATGATCGTGTTGGACATGCCATCCAGAACGTCTTGGAATCGCAGGTATCTACGAGGTGCGAACATGCCGCGCATCTCGTCGTCGGTTTGCGAATCGTAGAGGCCCAAGACTTGATCGCCAACACAAAACGCATAGTTTGCGCATCTCGACGGCTGGACCAACTTGAGATCTGAAGGACACCGAACCGTAGGCGAACTCTGACGCCACGGTCGATAGCGTGAGTCCCAGGGTACAGGACCCATCGCTGGATACGGGACACCGCCATACGTTTGTGGATTTGAAATGGTGTCCCAATAAGGCGTTACCTCCATGAACGGGGCGATCGCAATCAGTCCGTTCAAGCGAAACTGATTGGATGCCGTGCCAAACATCGCCGCGGGGCACTGCTTGAAGGCGGAGTGATAGTTGTGGATCGCAAGCCCGAGTTGCTTGAAATTGTTGTTGCACGACATCCTCCGTGCCGCCTCGCGGGCCGCTTGCATCACCGGAATCAAGAGGGCGAAAAGAATGCACACGACCGTGACGACGATCAAAAGGTCCCGCAATGAAAAACGCATTCGTCGACTCGCATCAGGCAGCGCGATCCAAACGTATTGTTCGGTTCTACGGCCGAACACGCGAATTGGTTCCGCGAGCGCAAAGCTATGGCGAGAGTACCGTTGGCAGCGGCGTTTTTGGCGACTCTCGGCCAGGAATCTCGTCGACGCTGCGGGGATAGGTCGCGTGGTTCTCGGCAAAGTCGATCGAGACGTCCAAACCTTCGAGGATCTTGCGCGTCTGCTGATCAAAGTGCAGGTAGCTACCCATGATTGTGTGCGCGTATTCGAACTTGGTCGGCCCCATCAATGCGGCTCGAAGAAAGTTCTTGACGTACAACCAACGGGTCCGCTTATCCGCCAGCATTCTGCGGGCGATGGTGAAGAACCCACGAGCCATGCGTTTGAACTCCCAGCCGTTGGGCACGTGTTTGTTGCGAATCTTGATTCGTTTGGCCGTGTCCATCACGCGCGACATGAACGCTTCGGGTGAATAAACGGCCTCGACGATCGTTCGCAGTTCGCGATAGATCTCCACGCGGTCTCGCACGGTGACAAAATTCAATCCGCTGGCGGTTTGGTCTTTGGATTCGTTGCTACGCAGTGCATAGGGTGCATCGGGATCGTCGATCCACTGGTGGTTGGCGTCGATCAACCGTCGCTCCCGCGCCAGTCGACGCGTGAGTTGTGTGTTCGGAAGCGCACTCAAAAGACCGACCATCGCCAGCGAGATGCCGCTCTCCTGAATGAAGCGGATCATCGGACCGTCGGTGCCCGGCTTGTCGGTGTCGAAACCGATAATCAATCCGGCCGCGACGGAGATGCCGTGATCGTAAATCGTTCGAACTCGATCGATGATCGGCGCGACCGTGTTGATTCGTTTCTGTGTGTGAATCAGCGTTTCTTCGTCGGGAGATTCGATTCCGAGGAAGACGTATCGGAACTGAACCTCGCGCATCAGCTCCAAGAGTTCTTTGTCGTCAGCGAGGTTGATGCTCGCTTCGGTCGAGAAGACGAATGGATATCGATGAGCTTCGTTCCATTCTTTCAACGCGACGAGCAACGGCCTGATCAGCTTTCGGTTGCCGATGAAATTGTCATCGGTGAAGTCGACCCAGCCGCGGTACCCTTGGTCGTAGAGAGTATCCAGTTCGGCCAAGAACTGATCGGGTGTTTTGACTCGGGGGCGGCGGCCGAACAACTCGATGATGTCGCAGAACTCGCAGTTGTAAGGACAGCCTCGTGACGTCTGAAGTCCAACGTGCAAGTAATCGTTGAAATCAATCAGGTCAAAGCGCGGCGGCGGCGTCTTGGTCACGTCAGGCTTATCCGGCGACTCGAACAAGCCGCTGGGTGACCCGTCTCGCCAAGCATCGAGCCACATTGGGATGGTCGCCTCGCCTTCTCCGGCCACGACGGCATCGGCGTCTGAGTAGATGGCTGGTTGGCTCGTCGGATCCGGGCCACCGACGGCGACAAACTTGTTGTCCAGTCGCGCGCGATCCACAAGCTGCAGAATTCCAGGTTGTTGCGGGAGCATTCCGCCGGTGCAGATCAGATCCGCCCACTCCCAATCGGTTTCATCGAGCGGGGCAACATTCAGATCCGCCAATCTGAATTCCCAATGCTGAGGCAACAGAGCCGCAACGGTCAGCAGTCCCAACGGCGGCGCGGTTGCCTTGGCACCGACGGCACGCGCGCTTTCAACAAAATTCCAATAATTGGTTTGCTCAAAAAGC
>JBCBLJ010000610.1:0-5240 GCA_038520195.1 Planctomycetota bacterium | reverse complement strand
GTTCTTTCATGAACTCGCACACGTCTTGCGCCGTGATGTCGCGTCGCAGTTCTTTGTGAAAGTCACTGCGGGGGTCTTTTGGTTCCATCCTTTGATGTGGTTGCTCGCCCGTCAACTTCGCGATGACCGGGAGACCGCGGCTGATGATTGGGCGTCAAGTCAAACGGGCGATCGGCATTCCTATGCAACGGGGCTGCTTGAAATTTTCGCGAAGCACTGCACTTCGGCGCCGCTGCCCGCTGGGTCGATCCCGATGGCGAGCTACAAGTCACCTGCGTCCCGAATCCAGCATCTGCTTTCATCCCAAGCCGTTTCCAGAGAGTCGGTGCGGTTTCGCGGTACCGTCACAATGTCGACGGTTGCCATTGCGTTGTTGCTCAGTACCGTCGGCTTCGGTCGGCAAGACGCCGACAAACACAACGCCACAAAGCAAGCTGCGGCGAAGACGGCAGGGAAAACGGAAGCAGTCACCGGCGACCTCGAGACCGAGTCCTTTGAGATGCTGCGTGTGACCGGAGACGTCGTGGACAGCAACGGAAACCCGATCGCAGGCACAAAGATTCTCTACGAAGGTAATCGAACGGTGGCTGATGAAAACGGACACTACGATCTCGAGTTCCCTTTCATCCCTCCGGCCCAGAGAATAACGCCCATGACGTGGTTCTACTCTCCCGGAATGGCGTGGAGAAGTGCCTGGTTTACCAATGGGGGCGCGGCCGCTGTCGACGAAGATGAAATGGGACAGAAACATCTAAAGGACTTTCGGATCACGCTGCCGCCAAGCACACGCATGGATGTGTTGGTAACCGCTCCCGACGGTCGCCCCGTACCGAATGCGACAGTGGTTCCGGCTTGCGTTCACGTCCCAAATGGCTGCCGCGTTTCGGACCTTCCAGCGGGTCTTGTTTGGTCCCTACCAAAGGAGCTCGAAGAGCTGATCCAACGTCGGACTGGAGCCGATGGACGCGCCGTGCTTGAGCACATCCCCGAGGGGCTGGTGTATTCATTGCGTATTGAATCCGAAGAATACGGACAGCAGACTTTTCAACTCGCAACGATGGGTGACGGCTCGAAGGTTCAAACCGCATTGCGACCGGTTGCTTCGATCTCGGGCCAAGTCGATGGCGATGTCTCCGCTTTTGCAGGTGCTACAGTTCGAGCCACTTCAGAAACACGCTTGGGCGGTCGTCGTATCGTTTCCAGCGAAGCAAAAGCGACGGTTCAGCGCGACGGCCGATTTGCCATTTCCAAGATCGCCGCCTTGGACGAGCTCAAGTTTGAGGTCTTCGGTTCCCCTCTTGGGCAGGAAGACATCGCTCCCGTACTGAAGTGGGATGGTTCGCTATCGGCGGAAAGAACATTGAAAGTCAAGCTCCGTGGCGTGCCATTGCGCCGACTCGATGGAACGCTGCTTACCGAAGATTCCCAAGAACCAATTCCAAATTCTCGCGTCTCTATCAGATCTTCGACTTCGCCGAGGTATTCGAGCGCACTCACAGACAAGCAGGGGCGTTTTTCCGCGAAGGTCCCCGACGGAGACGTCACGCTGCAAGCGACGGCCGTCACCGGCACCATCGGACAGCGATACGATCATCGAATCCAACCGAACGCAATCAAGGTGAATGGGGCTTCGGTCAAATACACGTTTGTCCTTCGGCCCAAGCACCAACTCAGCGGAAGGCTTGTTGACCCCTCAGGCACACCCATCGGCGATGCTTTCATCGGATTGCGAAACATGGGCGTCGGGATACCACCGGGGAGTCTGCAACACCGGACAACGACCGATGGCGATGGCCAGTTCACCATGCTGATTGATTTCGTTGCCCTGAGCTGGGTGCGCACTGGTGCTCGCCGTGATCGCAAGCATTGGTTCATGCAAACCCGACCGCAGGAGGGCGTTCGCCCGGCGGAGCTGACGCCGCTGGACGCGACGTTCGAGTCTGGTAACCGAGTCCTGCTGAGGGTCCCTGAAGTCGCCCCGAGCGGTTAGGCCGCCTTGGGGAGCGGCGGCTCGTCGACGTCTGGGTCTCGGAGTGGAATGACATCGGGTTCGGTGGCCGATCCGATCTCGTCGCCTTGAAAAACCGCGACGACTTGGCCATCGCCGCCACGAATCTTCAGTTGGTCGTTTTCCATGAACCAGTCCGCACGGATTTCTCCGCTGCGAAACGTCCGACCCGCGAAAAACCCGTCTCGGATCAAAATCGACTCCGAAATCGCCTGATCCGCCTCGTCCGGCTGATTCGTTTGTAGCCATGCCAGCAAATGGGCACGAACGATTTCCAAACGCTGTGAACTTGTCATCGAAGGCTCGGGCGGTCGGGGCGCGGCACCCGGAGTGGGAATTTCGATCGCGCCGGTGTATCGTTCATCGGCATCGGGGTCGGGCCATTCCGATGGGACGCCCCCGCAATCGCATCACACCCCCAAGCCCCCCAGTTTCACAGACTCGAGATTCCGTCGAATGCGTGTTCTTTTAGATGAGAAGCAGTTACAGGCTGGGGTAGAAAGACTGGCGAAGGAGATCGACCGCTTCTATACCGCCGACCGGCCGCTCACCGTGATCGCGGTCATGACCGGGAGCATCGTGTTATTCGCGGACCTGATCCGACGGCTTTCCATGCCGCAGCGCGTCGGCGTGATCCAAGCATCGAGTTACCGCGGAGGGACGACTTCGGGGGATTTGAGCGTGGACGATCAAATGATGATCGACGTCAATGATCGCGACGTCTTGCTGGTCGATGATATTTTCGACACCGGGCGGACACTCGATCGTTTGACGAACGTGCTGAAGGAAAACGGTGCGCGAACTCTGAAGACGGCCGTCCTCCTGCACAAACACCGGCAACACGAAGTCTCGCTGCGTCCCGACTTTGTGGCGTTTGAGATTCCCGATGAATTCGTGGTCGGCTATGGATTGGACTACATGGACATGTATCGCAATCTTCCGTATTTGGCCGTCTTGGAACCGGAAGAGATCGAAGCGACGGCACTCGAATCAAAACGGTGAGCGGCGTTGACCCGACGGCTTCGTGTTCTGATGGTGGGGCGACACTTTTGGCCGCTCGGGTCGTTCGACTCGGCGGGTCACTTGATGGACCTCGCCGTCGGACTTCATCGACACGGATTTCACATCGAAGTCGTGACACCGCGTCATGGGTCGGGATGGACGGAACGCTTCACTTTTCGCGAAATCATGGTCCATCGACCCCTTCCGATCTTTCGCTCCGGGTGGGCGACTCGATCGGACCGTACCGCTTCCCGCTACGTTCGAGACCTGACGAGTTGGTTGACGAAAACGGCGGCTGGGGTCGACCTGATTCTGAGTGATCGAGCGAAAGAAGAAGCCATCGCCGTCGTGGATGCCGCTCGCGCACTTAACATCCCATCGATTGTTCGAATCGGTGGCCATGGTGACGGCAGCGACTTGGCGTACTTTGCCGACAACCGGTTGGGCGCGCGATGCAAGGCGAATGCACTGGCGGCGGATGCGACCGTGGTAAATGATGCGCGTTCCCACCGGCGCTGGCTCACTCTTGGTGCCGATGCCGCAACGGTGCATCGAATGGCGCCGTACCTGATTCCCATCGACGCCGCCGCGACGGAGCGTTCGGCACTGCGACATTCTTTGGCCCGGATCAACGGTGATTTGTTGGTCCCCGAAGGTGCGACGGTTCTCTTGTCCGTGGAACGAATGCGCCGCGAGTCGGGGCTGATTCATCTGGTCGAGTCGGCGATGAATTTGGCCAAGCAGTTCACCGATCTACAGTTCTGGCTGATCGGTGATGGCCCACGACGAGACTGGGTCTACAATCGCCTCCGTGGCGATGGACTTCGACAATCGACCGCGATGCCGGGGTCTTTCGGTAGCCATGATGACATCCTGATCGCTTCCGATTTGATGGTTCATTCCGGCGACGAAGGATTTGAATCGCAGGTTCCCCGTGCGATCATGGCGGCCGTCCCATTGGTCGTCGCCAACACCGAGACGGCACGCGACTTTTTTGGATTCAGCAAGGAGGAAATCCAAAACCGCGACGCCGGCACGAGCGCGCCCGCCTCCGATGTCAACCCTTCCGATGTCAACCTTGTTCATTGGTACCAACCGGACGACACCGAGAGTCTGAGGAGAGCGGTGTCGAAAGTTGTCTTTCATCGCGAGGAGTCTCGTCGCAAGGCGGAGTCCCTTCGCCGCCGAATGCAACAACTCTATCCGCGCGAAGAACTGACGAACCGATACTCAAGCCTGATTCGGGATCTGGTCGGCTGGAAGTCGGAACTACCAAGTCGTCGCGTCGCGGAGGCATCCGAATGACCCTTCGCGTCGCGCTGATCATCCCCACAATGGACCGCGGTGGTGCCGAAAAACAACTCGCGATCCTCGCCGAAAATCTACCACGCGACGAGTTCGAGCCACATGTGTTCTTGCTGACGCGAGATGGGCCACGGAGCGCTTCGCTTCGAGCCGCCGGCATCCCGGTGACCGTGATCGGTAAACGATTCAAAGCCGACCCGACGGCGTTGTTTCGACTGCGTTCCCGATTGTCCGAGCTACGGCCGCATCTCGTGCACACATGGCTTTTCGCGGCGAACAGTTTCGGCCGCGCCGCCGCTTTGCTCGCGGGCGTCCCTCATTTGGTCGCCAGCGAGCGGTGCGTCGACCCTTGGAAACGCTGGTGGCATTTCACCATTGATCGTTACCTCGCCAAACGCAGTCACGCGATCACCACCAATTGCGTCGGGGTCCAAGACTTTTACGGGGCTCACGGGATCGATCGGGCACTGTTCCGCGTGATCCCCAACGGTATCCCTCCGTGCCAGGCATCGCCCATCACGAGACGCGAGGCGTTCGAGCGGCTGGGCGTTGGCGAAGATCGAAGGCTGATCCTGTCGGTAGGGCGATTGTGGGCGCAGAAACGCTATCGAGACTTGATCTGGGCGGCCGAGTTGCTCGCCACCGCGCGGCAGGACACGACGCTGATTGTGATCGGCGATGGTCCGCAAAAGGCGGAGCTACTGCGTTTCCGGGACGACGTCACGACTCCACTTCACGCCGGGTTTGTGGGGCCGAGAGAGGACGTCGCGGAGTTGCTGCCGCACGCCGATTTGTTCTGGATCGGAAGTGAATATGAGGGCCAAAGCAATGCGGTGATCGAGGCCATGCAGGCCGGTGTTCCGGTCATTGCGAGCGACATTCCGGGCAACCGAGACCTTGTCATTGACGGAAAAACCGGTCGTTT
>JBCBLJ010000064.1:0-18103 GCA_038520195.1 Planctomycetota bacterium | reverse complement strand
GCGTCGGGTTACCGTTTTTCCAAGCAGCGTTATTTAATTCCCGCGGCACTCGTTGAGTCCAGTGATCTCAGAACAGACTTATAGTACCGGATTCGATTGGTTCTTGTTCGTCGTCCGAATCATCAAACGTCGCCAGAATCGATCCCGCGGACGATCCAGTTGCAAGATTCGTGCGGATCTCGGCTCCGCTCAAAGCCCGGTCAAATAATCGAAATTCATCCAGCTCGCCCGCGAAGGGAAGCCTCGATTCTCCGTGAAAGAATCGTCCACCGATCGCGCCCCGGTCGAGCCCACGAAACTCGAAACGACCGACCGATTCGATTGTCGCTGAAGGGCTTTCTTCCCCATCGATGTACCAGTCAATCCGCTCCCCGGGCCGAACGGTGATCGCGAACGAGTGCCATTGCCCGTCAGCAAGTTCCCGGTGCGACCGGAAACGTTGGCTGCCGATCAAATCTTCTGACTCGAAGACCAGTTCTCCCCCGGAAAGATACACAGCCCAACCGCCGCGACGATAATCGTCTCCGTCGCCCGACCGCAGATGGAAAATGCCTCGCCGCGATGTCGAATCCGTCCGCACCCACCCCGAGAGCGTGAATTCACAGAGTTCAAGATCGCTCGTTTCCAAGTCGATCGAAGACTGGTGGTCCAGGCTCGCCGCCAAGCCTTCGACGCCCTCCTCGAAGTCGACTGCGTCACCGAATCCGGTGAACCGGTTTTGGCCGTCATCTACATCGCCATCGAGCGACCATTCAGCAAGCACGTCATCGGTCGGGTTCGGCAACGGTTGCCCGCAATCCGCCAACGGCACCAGTGGTGATTCCTCGGCAAAGCGAGCCCTGACCTCTTCGCTCGATAACGCGCGATCGAAAATTCGGAACGCATCTAGTTGCCCGCGAAAACTGAGCTGTTCCCCGTTGCCGTTGAATGATTGTCCGATCAAAAGCCGCTGGAGTCCAAGCAGCGCTTGCTGATCGATTTCCACCGCCACGGACGAGTCGGTCCGCTGGCCATCGATGTACCAATGGAGAGCGTCACCGGCATCAACGGTCAGCGCAAAGTGATGCCAGGTACCGTCGTCAATTTCGACTCCAGCGCGGAAACGGTGCTCACCGAGTAGCTGCGGCAGATGTGCTTCCAACTGACCGCCGCGCATCAAGATCGCCAAGTCGCCGGGCTGATCGTCGACGTGAGTGCTTAGATCAAGCACTCCGGTGGGACGCCCGCGTTGATGCGTCCGTAGCCAACCGGTCACGGTAAACGCATCGAGAGTCTCAAGCGGCTGGTCCACGGGGTTCACGTCAAGAACGCTTGAGTGGGAGAATTCCCCGCCGACGTCGATCGCACCGGGAACAAGCTCGACATCGATGAGAGTGCCGTGGTTTTGGCCAACCGAGTCACCACCGTCCTCTTCGAATGCCCAGTGTCCCACCAGCCCGTCGTTTGCCGAAAGCAGCCCAAGCACGCCTCCGGTCGGATTGTCGGATCGAAGGAACTGCCGGGTGGATTCGCCGCGCGTCTCTTCGAGCAGGATTAGGTACGGATCATCCTGAGTGCTGTTGGGAACGTTGCGGACACCCACAAAAGTCGCTTGTGCGTCTTCAACGCGAAACAGCGGTGCCGCCTGATCCCAGGGATTGTTCGAAAGGATGTGAGCCCCGATCAATTCGGTGCGCGCTCCATCACGAGAGAGTATTTTGACGCCCTCCTTTTCGGTCTTGAGCCCAAGCACGAACAGATCCGCGCCCGCGTTGTCGATGTTGGTTTCCTGGATTTCGACGTTCAGTTGCCGGGCAAAGACACGTTGATCGGGGACTTCGAATCGAAAGGGTGACCCGACGACATCCGTCAAGAAGAGGTCGCCGAGTTCAGACGCTCCGGTCGCGAGTTGATCAAATCGAAATCCGCTGAGGGAGGATAAGACGACGGTTCGCTGTGTCGCTTGCCGAATGCGGACGCGATCGGAGCTCTGCGATTCACGATTGTCGAGTCGCTCGATGAAAACAGTCTCCGAAGAACCGTCGACGATCGCAATTTCTCCGTCACCGGTCACACGCGATTCAAGGCCAATGAGTCGTTCGATGTTGCCGCGCAGCTCAAGCCGACCCTCGATTCGAAACGCGTTGCCGCCTGGAAGGTAGACAGTGGATTTCGTGGAGTCATCGATCGCCGCCTGTATGGCCGCTGTGTCGTCCGCCAGTCCGTCGCCGACCGCGCCATAGTCCAGCGGATTCGCCCATCTCGAGAGGTCGGCGTCCAACGGCAGTTCCGGTTCCGGCAAGCGACGCAAATTGAGAGAGCCGTCGATGGTGGAAGGGAAGATCGACTGCCCGCCTGTTGCACTCCACTCATGCACGAACGATCCAACTTCGGAGACGGTCAAAACGTTGACGCCGTCCCCAGCCGGATCCGCCACGATCACCTCGCTGCCGCTCACAGTGACATCGCGAAGGTAAATGGACTGCTGACCGACGATCGCTGGTTCGAACAATCCGTCTGAAGCCGGCTGTGTTTTCAGTTCAGCGTCGATCACGTTCAGGATCGCCCGGCTACCCTGGCTGACAATGGCCGGCACCGTATTGCTACTCTCAAAACCCTCGAGGTTCCAAACCTGCCCATCGTTGAACAGGCCGGCGATTCTTTGATCCTTCAACGACACGTCGACTGCCGTGATGCTGCGGCTACCACGCTGGTCAAAGATCCCGTAATCAAATCCTTCGACAGACAGGGCGTCGATGTAAAACGGCCCGATTTGTCCGTTCTGCGAGAGGTCCAGTCCGCGTGCCCCGAGCCCATTTGGATCCGAAGACACGATCGACACGTCTCGGATAGAGCCTTGGTTGTTAGCGTTGAAGGCAACCCCCATCGCTCCTGCGTTTCCGATCCCGACATCGACCGTCAAGCCGCGGATGGAATTCCGAAAGCCCTGCCCGACGCCATCGCGGCCGTGCGTATTGATCACCGCTTTGGGATTCGTCGGGTCACTGTAGCCCGGCAGTTGATCGGCGAGTCGGATCGTCGTGTGTTCACTGCCGGATCCTTCTAATATCAGACGGCGGAAACGTGGCGGCCACTGCAGGGTTTCCGACACGTCGTACCGCCCGGGTGCCAGATAAACCACGAGGTTTGAGGCCTGAGCGTCGGCGGCGTCGAGAGCCGCTTGGATCGCAGCGGTGTCATCGATGCCATCATCTGGAAACGCCCCGAAGGAGGCCACCTCAATGAGGCCCCCGTCATCCGGGTAAGCGGTCGGATTTCCAGCGAGTAATTGGCGTGTTTCGAGGCTCTCCGTGCGTAGGACTCGTCTTTTTCTTCCAGTAAATCGCCGCATCGTTGACTCCGGGACAGGACAGTGGCCGTTCACCGAAATCACGCAGCAACGCAGCGACTGTGATGCGGAATCAGGAAAGAAATGGAGATTCTTCCCAATCAGTGGCTAGCGCTCGAGGAAGGGGCGAACATACGCCAGCAAGCCGAGCGATCGCAGCTCATCGACGACGTCGGCTCGGCTGTGTCCGTCGAGCGTTTCCTGAATTTCGTGGACAAGATACTGTGCGAATTGAATCCGCGCCCGCCGTAGTTGTTGCCGAAACGAATCGGCACTCAAACGCGGCCCGCTTTCGGAAAGGATCGCAGCCGCTTGCTCCGAATTGAGCTCCGGTTTGTCGGTCGACAACCTTAAGATCGAATGATACCGATTCCCCAAGTTGGTTTGCTGGTGATCTTCCAAGGCCCGCCAAGCGCGATGCAACAGGCATTCCGTCCAGGCGGCTTTCCACTGAACGTCCTCGTTGCCATCGGCCTCCAGTTGCTGCAGTACGTCTGGGCCCAAAGAGACCGAACGGCGAGAGCGAAAGTAGGAGATCGCCGAATTCCGCACGGCCACCGTTAGATAGTCTCGGAACCGCCCTCGACGCTGCTCATGATCGCCGAATCCGCGCTCCATGATCTTCACGAGAAAGTCGTGCATTACATCGCGCGCCGTGTCGGCGTCACGGAGAATCGTCTCCAAGTAAGCGAGCATCGCCGGAGTGTATCGGAGAACGAATCGATTGATGTCGGCGACACACGACCAGCGGGTCGTGATTTCGCCAAGATGGAGCGCGCTGTTGGGTTTCATCTCGATGGTTACCGATCAGCCGGAAATCGTTGGACAGGAGAGGGGCTGGTGGCAGGGCCACAGAGCATGAGCGGGCCACAGAGCATGTTGGAAATGTAGCCGTTTTCCTCGCGGGCCTTTTCATCGTGGCTCGATCGGTTCGACGCAGATGGCCAGGCAGGGACCAAAGCCCGCTGGGCCTTCCGAACTGACAAAGTCTGCTTTGGGTGCCTTGGTATCACGGCTACGCAACATGATCGTGAGCAGGCCATCTTTATCGTTCGTCACCGCTGCGGCAAGCTCCTTGTTTCGAAGCTGCAAGAGCATCACGCGATCATCCTCAAACCACTTCGAAAGGCTACCGCGAAGCGTTCCGGCCGCCGCCAAGTCGATCGCATAGACTTGCGCGGGCGAGTCCTCAAAAGTGATCCGTTGAGGACCGGACTCCAGCCAACGGCTCTTAGCAGCCTCTTCGCGAAGCACCATGCAATCCCAAGTCTGATCGTCGCGGCTTTCCTCGGGAGTGTTCTTCAAAAGCGTCAAAAGGACGTACACGTGTGTGATTCGATGATTCTTGGGAACGCGTTCTTGAAGATCAAACAAGACATAGGCGAAGCTTTTCGCACCGCGTTCGGCAGAAACGGTCAACGACGCTTGCTGGCCATAATCGCTTGTTTCGCCAAAGCGAACGTAAGTGTCCTCGCCTCGTCCCGCTTCCGGTCGAACAAGGATGCAGTCTTGGAGTGATTCGGGCACATTACTCGCTGGGCGTTTTCGTGTGTCGATCGGCACCTCTTCTTGCCGACCGGGCTCATCCCGTGCCGGCTTGTTGAAGGGGTCGGGCGGGACCGCTGCGTTTTGTTCGACCTGCGAGCGGCGTTGCCTCTCAAAGATAAGCACCGCTGCAAACAACAGAACCACCGTCGCGACCAAACTCCAGACCCATCGTCGCGTCCTCTTCGGCGTGACCGATTCGTTTCGTGGCGCGTCATGCTCGACATGAACGAGAGCCGATGGTGAAGCACCCGTCTGCGTTTCCAGCAACAACTGGAATGACTCTTGGAGCATCTCAACGGACCGCGGCCGATCAGCGATTTCGGGAGAAAGGCAAGCGTCGATCAATGCGCAGAGTCTTGGCGGCAAATCGGGACGAAGCTGTTGGATTGGCGGGGCGCGCCGCGTTAAGAGCTGGGCCAAGACGCCGGAAACGGTTTCATCTTCCAGCGGAAGTCGCCCCGTGAGGAGTCGAAAGAACAACGCCCCCAAAGAGTAAAGATCCGTTCGGCTATCAACGGGTTCGTCTCTCGCCTGTTCAGGTGACATGTAACCCGGTGTTCCCGCCAGAACGGCGAGAGGAATGTTGCCCTCGAAGACAGAACGAGCCAAGCCAAAATCGAGCAGTTTGACGCGGCCCCGCGGCATCTCCACAAAAATGTTTGCGGGCTTGATGTCGCGATGAATGATGCCGCTTTGATGTGCGGCGGCGATCCCGTTGCAAACCTGAATCGCGATTTTGGCAACTTGGGTGTCCGACAACGGATAATCTGCTCGGAGCATCTCCGCGAGGCTGGTGCCCGATAGGAACTCCATCACCACGAACGGAAGATCATTGCGCTGTCCGACCTCGAAAACGGAGATCACGTTTTCGTGATTCAGCGCGGCCATCGCCCTGGCTTCCGCCAGAAACATCAAACGGGAAGACTCGCCGCGTGCCAGGTCCGGTTTCATGATCTTGATCGCGACCTGACGCCGCAAATCGAGGTCCAACGCCAAGACGACGATTCCCATGCCGCCGCGGCCGATGAGACGCTCCGCTCGGTACTTCTCAAATCGCCCGTCGGACGGCAACTGCAGCGGCGCCAATACGTTGGAGAGTTCGTCTTGCTCGGACATGTTCGAAGTATATGCCGCTGCCAACGAAACCCGGGTCGATACGAAGCCAAACGCAGAGCACTACCGAGGGAAGTCTTCGCCGCGTCGGGCGCTCTTTGGGTGGCCTCAAGATGCACTCGTGCCCCGCGGTGTTATACTGAGTTCCCCGCCTGGACCCACCTATGATGCGTTCCCTCGTTGTTTCCGTAGCTGCCGTCAGTGCATTCCTTGCCACCCTCGGTGCAAGCACGCTTTCGGCCGCCGACCCCACTTCGCGAATCAACGCGTTGATTTCGCGAGCCTGGGCGGACGGAGGCATTTCGAGTGCCCCAACCTGTTCCGATGAGACCTTTGTCCGCCGCGTCTACCTCGATCTCGCGGGAAGGATTCCGTCGGTCGCCGAGTCACGGCAGTTTCTCGCGGATCAACGCCCTGAGCGCCGACGCCATCTCGTCGATCTGCTTCTCGCCAGCGAAGACCACGCTCAACACTTTGCCGACGTCTTCGACGCGCTTTTGATGGGCAGAGCGTCCGAGTCCGTTTATGACCAGCGAGTGCGTCACGGTTGGCGGGGGTTCCTCGAGACGGTCTTTCGAAAAAATCGTCGCTGGGACGAGGTCGCTCGCGAGGTCTTGATCGCTCGCCCCGAAGACAAAGATGCGGACGGCTCGGTCTGGTTCCTTTACGAACGCAAGGAGAAGTATCAGGCGATCGCGGAGGCTGTCGCGCCGGCTTTCTTTGGGATTCGCATCGAGTGCGCTCAGTGTCACGACCACATGATGGTGGATGAGATCAAACAGTCTCACTACTGGGGATTGGTCGCGTTTTTCAATCGCGGTAAGAACCAAGACACACCCAACGGGCCTCGCATCGCCGAGTCTGCCATCGGCGGATTTTCGGAGTTTGCAAACCTCGAAGGCTCCAGCACGCCAAACCTACTGACGTTCCTCGACGCGCCCACCGTCGCAGAGCCGCGTCCTGGAAAAGACGAAAAGCAGCAGGAACGCGACGAGCTTTATGTCCCTGCCGACCTTGCCGGAGACCCCCGCGAGCCGGTCTTCTCGCGGCGGAAGAAGTTCGTCACACAAATCTTGGATGGTCATCCGCTGCTTGCCCGCGCGATGGTGAACCGTCTTTGGGCACTTCTCATGGGACGCGGTTTGGTCCATCCGCACGACGAAATCGACAGCATGCACCCGGCCAGTCATCCCGAGTTGCTCGATTGGCTTTCCGATGATTTCGCCGCGAGTGGATTTGATGTTCGGCGGTTGGTCGGTGCGATCGTCCTCTCCGATGCCTATCAGTTAGAGTCGACGCCGCCGCAAGAATCGCTCGGGCCAGAAACATTCGCGTGGTACCTGGAGCGTCCGTTAACCGCCGAGCAACTGGCGAGATCCGCGCAGCTCGCACTACGAGGCGGCTTTCAAAATGACGCTCATGTCGTGCGCGTGCTGCGTCAACAGGTTCTCGACGTGTTGCCCGATGCGATCGAAGTTCCGATCAAAGATGCGCTGTTCTTCTCGAACAACAATGCGTTCGATCGATTCGTTCGTGAAAGTCGAGGCGAGGGGCAACTTCTGCAACAGCTCCTTGAATGCGAGAGCCACGAACAGCGTGCTCGCCAGCTGGTCGAATCGGTTTTCAATCGCCCAGCCGAACAGGACGAAATTGCCGCCATCGAGGGCTACCTCGCGCAGCGCGGCGATCGACTCGACGCCGCGATCGCGGAGATCGCATGGTCGATCCTCACCAGTGCCGAGTTCCGCTTCAATCATTAGTACGTGATGTCAGATCGCAACAACAAGTTGACCTGTGGAAGTGAGGAACACACGATTCACCGCCGGCTGTTCTTGCAGGGTGCGCTGTCGGCCGGCGCCGCTTCGGTCGCCAGCTTCAATGGTCTTTTCTCGATTCCCGCGCTGGCCGAGGAGACCAAACGAAGCGGCAAAAAGTGCATTCTGCTTTGGCTGTGCGGCGCCCCGAGTCAATTCGAGACTTGGGATCCCAAGCCCGGCACCGAAACGAGCGGACCCTTTGGGGCCATCTCAACAGCGATACCAGGCGTGCAGGTTAGCTCGCTCATGCCGAAGTGCGCCTCGATCCTGGAGAAGCTCGCCGTGATCCGCGGCATGAGCACCAAACCCACCGAGCATTTCCAAGCCATCGACACGTTGACCCGTGGCGACAAACCCCGCCCGCCTTTCACTCGGCCAATCCTCGGGAGCGTGATCGCACAGCAGTTGGGTCAACTCGATAGCCCCGTGCCGCAGTTCGTTTTGCTCGACCCTTGCCCTGAAGGCAACGAATTCAAAGGCTTCAAAGCAGGTAACTGGGCCGGTTGGCTCGGCGCGGAGTACGGACCGGTACGAGCCGGCGGCGATTATGGCATTCCCAACATCGAGCGGCTCGACACCATCAGCCAAGCGGATCACGCCGATCGCGAAGCGCTGCGACGGTTCTTCAGCAAGAAGTTTGAAAACGACCAACGTAGCGCCGCGGCGGCGTCGCACAATGCCGCGTTCGACCGTGTCAACGGACTGATGAGTTGTGCACCGTTGTTCGATCTAGAATCTTTGCCGACGGCCGATCGCGAACGCTACGGCGGAGGAGCATTCGCACAACATGCCCTGCAGGCGCGACACTTGATCGAGAACGGTTCCACGTTCGTGATGGTTGCCAACGGAATGCCCTGGGACAATCACGTCTTCCAGCACGAGATGCATCAGATGTTGGTGCCGGAGTTGGACAATGTGTTGTTCCAACTCATCGCGGATTTGGAAGACCGAGGCATGTTGGAAGACACGCTAGTGATTGCGATGGGCGAATTCGGGCGGACGCCGTGGTTGAACGAAGCACGCGGACGCGACCATTATCCGAAAGCCTGGAGCCTCGCGATGGCCGGCGCCGGCATTCGAGGCGGCGTCGTCCACGGTGCGACCGATCGAGGCGGCTACGAAGTCGTCGAAGGCAAGACCGACAATCAGAACCTCTTCGCCACGATTTTTTCCGCCCTCGGTATCCAACCACACGACGAATATGACCTACCAGGACTGCCCACCTTTCGCCGCGTCGAAGACGACGCGGCGCCGATCACCGAAGTGCTCGCATGACCGAAAAGGTGTCAGGACTCTTTTATGCGGCCACGCCTATGCGGCGACGGTTATTGAGTCCTGACCCCTTTTCGCACGCCGGCGACGGTTATTGAGTCCTGACCCCTTTTCGCACGCTGCTTGAATTATTCAACGGGCCTACGATGACATCGGTCGAACTGAAGAAACTCCGAGATCAACGGCTCCCCACGGCGACCCTTGGGGGCTCACTTTCTCCCGATTGCGACTCCGTCGCCGCCGCTTGCATGGACGGTGTCTATCGGTTGGAGCTCGAGAGCGGAGCAAAGGAAAGGCTACATTCGCACCAGAGCTACGCCAGTTCAGCACATTGGCTGTCGGACGGAACGATTCTATCGGGCGGTTACGACGGCCAGCTGCGATGGTTTGACGTGAACTCCAAGCAACTTCTCCGAAACCAAAAGCTACATGACTTCTGGTCCTGGCAAACGGCCGTTTCACCCGATGGGGAATTGTTCGCGTCCGTCACCGGTCAGTACCTCGCCGGCGGCTACAAATATGAGCCGGCCCCGCAGCGAGAACCGTCTGTTTGTGTTGGCTCGATCAAAACCGGCGAGATCATTCATCGACTCCCGCACGTCCCCTCGGTCCAGTCGGTCGCCTTCAGCCCCGATGGACAGTTCGTCGCCGCGGGCAACTTGATGGGTGAAGTTCGCGTCTACGACGTGCGGGTCGGCGAAATGGCGAACCGCTTCACGACGCCCGACTTCACGAGTTGGGGCATTATCAAGAGTCATTGTTACCTGGGCGGGATCTTTGCGCTGCGGTTCACGCCGAACGGTGATGAACTCCTGCTCGCCGGCATGGGCCCGATGCGAGACCCGATGGCCGGAAACGGGCGACAGCTATGGCAAAAGTGGAAATGGGACCTGCCGACGCCTCAACTAACGGATCAAACACACGAGGGTGAGAGCGGCGAAGGTTTGATGGAGGCGCTCGCGCTTCATCCTTCCGGCAAGTTCTTCGCGATGGGCGGTCGTCTCCGTGGCGGCGAATGGAATGTGGCCGTATTCTCACTCGAGCGGGGCGACCGGCTCGCGACGCTCAAAACGGGTTACCGAGCGACAACGCTCCAGTTCACACCGGATGGGCGATCCTTGGTGGTGATGGGAACCCACAACCAGTCGAGCAAAATCAAGGACGGTAAATTCGGCGACTTCGGTCACCTGGAAGAGTATTCTGTCGCCATCACCTAGACGCTCCCACCGAGCGAACCACCCCAGAAAAAAATCCGAAGCACCAGCCTCGGCCTATCCAGTGAAGCAGTCTTTTCGATTGCATAGCGATTTTGTGTCCAAGATCGTTTCCTGGTTCACGAATCGGCACGCGTTACCCCACCCACTACCGCCCCCGGCCGCAAACATGAAATTGACCGCAATCCTGTCAGCCACCCTCGTGCTCTTTTCCGTGGCCGGGTGCCATTTCAACGTCAGCTTCGGCGGTCGCAATTTTGACTTTCAGGGGAAAACCGCCACCACGATGCAGCAAGACCAAATCGCCGCGTCGATCAAGACGCTGACGGTCGAGAGCGAATTTTGCGAGGTGACGGTGGTCGGCTCCGACGAGCCGGCGGCATGGTCATTCGATGGGAAGGTTTGGGCGAAACAGCAACAGGATGCCGATGACCTCGTGTCTTCGCTCCGCGTCATGACGGACCAGGTGGACGACGATCTGACGCTTCGCGTCAAGTTGCCCGAGGACGAGCAAAGTAAGCTGCGCGGCGTCGAAGGTATTTTGAAAATTGCGATTCCCGCATCCACGACCGTCGCCATCCGCAATGCACATGGTGATGCGATTGTCGAAGGCACCGGCCAATCAACCACCGTCGTCAATCGCCACGGCAACATTCGCTTTGCGTCGATCGATGGCGAGGCGTCGTTCGATTGTGAGCACGGGGAAACCATCGGTTCGGGTTTGACCGGTTCCGCAGAATTCCGGGCGCGACATGGTGAAATCGAGCTCAAAGACGCGTCCGCAACACTCAGCTTCGATGCCCGACATAGTGATGTCAAATTGGCGTCGCTCGATAGTTCGCTGCAATTGACGGGGCGGCACGGACAGGCTGTGATCAGCGGTGTCATCACGTCCATCGAGGGCGACATTCAACACTACGATCTGATGGCCAGCCTCTCGAACGACGACTTCGCGGCAGTATCAGTCAAGTCTCAGCACGGCGACGTCCAGCTCAAGCTACCTGAGTCCGCGACTCCATCGATTCTCGCCAGCGCCGAATTCGGAGAGGTGAAGTCGGAATTTGATCCGGCCGGCGGTGGTGAAAGCGCGATCAAAGTCAATGTGCAGCACGGCGATGTGAAGATTCTTAAGGCCACCTTCGCCGAGTGAGTCTGCTCGCGACATCGACATGAGCGTGAGCGGTGCATCGACCACCCGCTGATGTCAATTCGCCGGAAAGGTGTTGCTGAAGCCTTGTTCAGTTTGACGGAGACTCGTGTGATCTCGTATGAGTTCATGTCTCTGTCTCAACCGGTACGCCGGTATGTCCGATACACTCCCTGCGGTGGGGTTTTTCGCGACAGCTGATAGTCTTCTCGAAGCATCTCCATGAATCAGTTTTTTCGCGCCAGGCATCAACTCCACTGTGCGCCCTGCCAGGATCGCGCCGAGCAATCTCGGGCGGTCGAGTTTTGGCGGAGCCGATACCGTGAAACTGGACTTCACTCTCCCCCCGACCCGATCACGCGTTTGGGTGAGTATCACGTGCTTGTGGTTTCGCACCAGATTGTCCGGGTCGGTCATCGCACACATCCACAGCAACTTCTTTCGAGTCGCGTCTGCGGAACCGCGACCCTCACGATTCCCAACTCGGGCTCCGCAACCGGGCGTGTCACAAGACTCGCCATTGATAGCTCTCCGCTGATGGGAAGGCTCTTCGGCAAGGTCGGCATCTTTGCGGAACTCGCCAGTTGCTTGCACTCGGTCGCTTTGTCGAAACAGCTCACGCATTTGGAGGCCGTCGTGCATCCGAGGCACGGCCGTTTGTACCGACGAGTTTTCGGTGCCCAACCGATCGGCGAGGTCTTTCGTTGCGGCGAAGTCGGAGCCGAGGCCCAGCGGATGCGAGCTCAAATCGAGCAGCCACGCGCGTACCACCGTCGGCTCCGAAGCCACTTCCTGGGCGGGGAAGCGAGTGTGGTTGATTCGAGCCTCGCCCTTACGCCCCACGGATGAGGCGATCGTAAATCGACGCGATCTTGGCCATGCGTTGGGAAAAGTCAAAGCGCGATTCGATGGTTTGACGCCCCGAAACCGCGAGCCGGGCACTCAGCTCGGTGTCCGTTAGCACTCGTCCGATCGAAGATGCGAGTTCGTTGACGTTTCCCGGTTCGACCATCAAGCCATTTTCACCGTCCTGCACGAGGTCCGGCATTCCCGCGATGCGGGTACAAACCACTGGTACGCGCATCGTCATCGCCTCCAGGACAACGTTTGGAAGTCCTTCGCGATAGCTGCTCAGCGCGTAGCAGTCGGCGGCTCGATAAACGACGCGCGGGTCTTTGACAAATCCGAGTAGGTGCAGCCGCTCCGAAAACGGTGAGGACTCCATTTGCCGCTCAAGCGCCTCGCGTTCAGCGCCTTCGCCGGCGATTGCCAATTGAATGTCGTTGCCAGATTGAATGAGGTCTTCGACGGACTTGATCAGGACATCGAATCCTTTCTCGTCCGACAACCGACCTACGGCGACAACCAACTTGGAATCGGCGGAGAGACCGAGTTCACGCTTGGCTTCTTCCTTGCGGAGTGCTATCTCGTAGTCATCAAGTGCGATTGCGTTATCGATTAGCGAAATGCGATCCTCGGGCAAACCGAGTCTGCGAGAGGCTTCGAACAGATCGCGTGAAACACAGATCACGTGTTGATAGCGTTTCATCGCCCATCGATCGATGGCGTAATACAGCGGCGTCTTCCACGTCTTGTGAACCCATCCGTGCGCGGTGGTGACAAGGATCATCTTGGGAAAGTGGCGACGGAGCATCCACCCGATCAAGTTGGTCTTGTAGTCATGCCCGTGCCAGATCAAAGGCGCGTCGGATTGATGCTCTTCGACGACTCGGCGAAGTCGCTTGAGAATGCCCACATCCGTGAAACCGAAATCATCGACGGCAGCAATCGGAGCCTGTCGAGCGGCGGCCCGCTCCCGAAGCACTTCGAACCCCGAATCGTCCGGGTGTCGAAGGTAAACGCACCCACAGCGATACCCCAGCGGCGACAGGTGACGAGGCGAATTCAAGATCGTCTTGTCCGGCCCGCCACCTTTGCCAGCAACCACTCGGGTGTGAAGAACCATCGGCGAGTCAGTCACGCCACGACTCCGGTCTCAACTTTTGAGGTCCACAAAGGCGAATCATTCGCATTGAGCTGGCTATGACAATGGTCTTGATGGTAACGGCAACACGGACACGGGCCCCCTAAATGCGAGGCCCTGCAAGAAATCCGGAGAATGGGTCGTCTCGGCTGAGCAACAGTTGGAAGGCTCGTCTTGAACTCTACCCATTGTTGATCCATGACACAACTGTCTCCAACCGACGCGAGCAACATTGGTGCGACACGACCCGTCGTGGTCGTCGACGCCAATGGTTCAACCGCGATCGATCACTGGACAGAAGCGCTCGGCGAATCGAGGGTGATCGTCGACTCCAAGACACTGAAGTCGTTTTCCGCCAATGCAATCGGATCGAGCATTGTCCCGATCGCGGTATTGCGTCCCGCGCGAGCCGAACAAGTTCAAAAGATCGTTGGGATCGCGGCCGAGCAGCAGGTCGCGATCTATCCGATCAGCACCGGTCGAAACTGGGGCTACGGTGCCGCATCGCCGGTCCGCGATGGCTGTGCTGTCCTGGACCTCTCGGACTTGCGCCAGATTCGAGTGATCGATGACGAACTGGGCGTGCTTGAGCTGGAACCCGGAGTGACCCAGGGCATGCTCGCCGAATACCTGCAACGGCATGGCATTGATCGAATGGTCCCCGTGCATGGTGGCGGCCCCGATTGTTCGCTCGTCGGAAATGCTCTCGAACGCGGCTACGGACTGACGCCGACAACAGATCACTTTCTGGCGCTCACGTCGCTCCAAGCGGTCTTACCGGACGGTTCCACCTACCGCTCGGGCTTTCATGCGATGGGCGCGGAACGGATCGGCGCATCGCACCGTTGGGGCGTCGGGCCGTATGTCGAAGGTCTGTTCAGCCAAGGGAACTTCGGCGTTGTCACGAGCGCCACGTTTGCGCTTCAGCGCAAGCCACAGCACACCGAGGCCTTCTTTGTTCGATTGCGTGACCAAGATCAGTTTGAAGAAACGGTCGAATCGATTCGAACACTTTTGGGGGACCTTGACGGAGTTTTGACGGGCGTCAACCTCATGAATGACCGTCGGGTTCTTTCGATGTCTCGCGAATACCCACGCGATCGTGTGGCCGCCGGCGGGATCATGTCCCGTGAGTTGGTCGACGAATTGCTCGGCGAGTCAGGTGCGACAGCGTGGACACTGGCAGGAATTATCCAGTCGCCGAGCGCCTTGATTTCGCCATTGCGCAAGCACCTGCGTCGGGCCTTGCCACCGGGCGTCGCGAGGCCATTCCTTGTCAACCGAAGGCGGATCGCGATCGGTCGACGCGTCGTCCAATCGGTCCCGTTGGCGGGCTCAAGTGTGCTCCAGCAGCTCGATTCGATTGAGGCGTTTCTCGATCTGGCGGAAGGCATGCCTCGGCGCGTCGCGCTTTCGCTTGCTTACTGGCTTGATGGACATCGCCCCGACGTCAGCCAGTCTCTGAATCCCGCGAAGGATCATTGTGGCTTGATTTGGTACAGCCCACTTGTCCCGATGAAACGCGACGTCGTGCGGGACTATGTGCACATGGTCGAAACGGTATGCGAGAGTCACGGCATTGAGCCGCTCATCACCCTGACCTCACTTTCGGAACGCTTGTTCGATTCAACCGTTCCAATCCTCTATCGAAAGAGCGAAACCGGTGCGGCCGACCGTGCTCAGGCCTGTTACGAGGCGCTCTATGACGCGGGCAAACAACTCGGTTGTCTTCCTTACCGTGTCACCACTCAATCCATGGGCCGCGTCGCGGCTGATGGTTTCGACAACCACTTTGATTTTGTTTCGCGGCTGAAACAGGCCATTGACCCAAGCGGAATCGTTGCCCCCGGACGCTATTCGAGCTGAAACAACATGACAACCAAAAGACGCCAGAAGAGCGAGTTTAGCGCGGAAATCAAACGCTTGCACTCCTACGTCAAAGACTGCTTCGATGTCGCACCGACGCATTATTGGAGCGACCTACTCGCGTCGGGCATGATTGGCTGGGGTGGTTTCTTTTTCGCGTTGACGACAACGAATTGGATTCTTGGTGTCGCCGGGATGTCTATTGCGGCGGTCTTCCTGTATCGAGCCGTGGCCTTCACGCACGAACTGGTCCACGTGCCGAATTGGAAGATCCCAGGGTTTCATGCTGCGTGGCACGCCGTTGTCGGAGTTCCGCTTTTGGCCCCGAACTTCATGTATCGCCAGATCCACCTGGACCATCACAAGAAAGATCACTACGCCACGAAGGCAGATGGTGAATATTGGTCATTCGCTGCCTCGCCCGTTTTCCATTTGCTCGGTTTCCTATTCTCCGGACTTGTGCTTCCGGCAATGTCCCTGGCGCGGTTCGGTCTTCTCGCGCCGATCTCGGTACTCCATCCGGCGATCCGTCAGTGGGTCGAGGTCAATGCATCGTCGATCGGGGTGCAGATGATCTTTGAGAGGAACGAACCGAAGGCGAAAGACCGTCGCGAATGGCTGATCTACGAAGTCATTTGCAGCGTGTTGACAATCACAATGCTCACGCTGCTCGCGACCGGTGTGTTGTCGTGGTGGCTACTCGCAAACTGGTACGCACTGGTTGCCGCAATCGTGACGCTGAACGCGATTCGTGCCGTTGGCGCCACCCACTATTACGTTCACGACACGGAGATACCGATCAATCTCAAAGAGCAAATCGAAGACTCGATCAATGTCGATTGCGAATCGTTGCTCACGCTAATTCTCTGTCCGGTCGGCACTCGCTACCACTGCTTGCATCACATCTTCCCGACGATGCCATACCACAGTCTGCAGCGCGCGCACCGTCGTCTCATGCAAGAACTTCCCGAGGGCCACTTCTATCGTCGCTATGAACTGCCCAACGTTTGGGTCGCTTGGAAAACGGTGTGGCCGACCGGGACACATGGCGCACGCGTCGTCAATCAACTTCAGTAATCGAAATGCTCAATCCAATCAGCACGTTGCCGATCGTCTTCGGCCAATCGTTCCTACCACAAACGCTGCCTCGAACTCCCGAGTCCAGCGAGGTGATGAGCGAGGAAACCAGCGTCCGGCAATACGACTTGGCGATGGAGAGCAAGCTGGCGATCGTTTACGCCGGTGCGCTCATGCTGATCCATCAAGCCGCGCGGCGGCAGGGTGGCAAAGCCATCGATCTTTGTTGCGGGCCAGGGCACTTCACGCTGCTACTCGCTAAGCACTTTGATTTCGAGGAGATCATCGGAATTGATCTTTCGGAAAGCATGATCCAGGCCGCCAACCAAAATGCGAAGGACTGGGGGCTTCAGGATCGAGTCCGGTTCGAGGTCGCGGATGCGATCGACCCACCAGTGGCCGATTCCTCTTTCTCCGTTGTCACTTGCAATGACGCAGCCCACCACCTGCCGGACCTGGAGCACGTCGAGCGATTGCTCTCGACCATGGGGCGGCTATGCGCGGCCGACGGCACCGTGTTGCTCACGGACTTGGTACGTCTGAAAAACCAATCGGTCACCGACCGGTACACCTACTTGATCGGCCAGGATTATTTGGACCGAGGGCTGGATGCGTTTCAAGCCGACTTCTGCGCGTCGATGCAAGCGGCGTGGACAGGCGAGGAACTCCGTTCAGCAGTGCCCGGTGACAGCGAATCGAGGCGATGGAGCCACCGAGAGCAAAGGCTATTGCCGACCGTTCAGGCGATCATCGGCTATCCCAATGACGAGCGTCCAATGAGGCTGCGATCGACCATGCCCTGGACGCCTGAGACCCACCCGGTGCCGCAATCAATGCGGATGGACTGGCAGATGTTCCGCCGTCTTCTTTGACGCGCGTATCCCGAGAATTGAGTGGCTTCTCAGCGCAAAGAAAAAGCGGACTCCCCAAGGAGCCCGCTTCGCTGATTTTCAGTCGTGGTCGGTCGCTTACGCGCGGCGACGACGACGAGCCAAGCCAACCAATCCGATTCCGGCGAAAGCCAAGAAAGCGGTCGGCTCGGGAACGATGTTGATGTCGATGGTCGACTGAACCGAGAATTGCCATCCATTGGTCGAAGCCGGCGGGATCGCCGGTCCAACCAAAGCGATCGGAATGGTCAAGTCGTATGCACCGCCTGCACCCGTGCCAAAGGGACTTGCGAAGGGGATGTCAACGAACGACACGCCAGCGCCGAGGTCGTGAGCAAGGACGTTAGCACCTGCGACTTGGCTTCCCGAGGGGAAAGGCGTCACACTTCCACCAAACTCAAAGAATCCATCGGGAGCTAAACCACCCGCCAACTCGAAGTCGTATTCAGCCGCGGTAAAGTGGCTCAGGTCGCCGGCAACCGCGGTGTTGACGGGAGTCGCAGCCGGGCCTGCCGCTGAGAGGAGTAGAAACGCAGCGTCGTCCTCAATCCCTGTCAACAACGGCTGAAGGGAAGGATCAAGCAGGTCGAACAAGCGATTCCCGGTGGTCGGTGCGGCAAGCTCGTAGACACCCGTCGAGCCAGCGCCTCCGGCAGGTACCGAGATGATTTCGGCGGCGAACAGCGCGACAATGTGGTTCGGAGCAAGGTTGGTCGCCGACGCACCACCGGTGAACACGTCGGTCGTCACGTTTTGAAGTGCCGAAAAACCGTAAATCACGTCACCAACGGCAAACGTTCCACCGCCGTCGAAGGCCGCAACGCCACCCGTTGACTCGAGACGGTCG